>CAMRAP010000051.1 GCA_947039985.1 uncultured Odoribacter sp. | reverse complement strand
ATTGACCACAGTTGTCATTCCATATTCGTGCGTGATCTCACTAATTAAATTATCAATCACAATGGATGTTAAAGGATCTAATCCTGAATTCGGTTCATCGCAAAACAAAAATTTTGGCTGTAAGACAATAGCTCGAGCAATGGACACGCGCTTTTTCATTCCTCCACTTATTTCCGAAGGATATAAATATTCTACATCTTTCAATTCCACCCGATTCAAACAAAAAAGAGCTCTTTCATGCCTTTCTTCTGCAGAAAGAGTAGAAAATATTTCTAAGGGAAATAGCACATTTTCTAAAACTGTTTGCGAATCAAAAAGAGCACCACCCTGAAAGACCATTCCGATTTCCTTGCGTAAGTTTTTAATTTGCTTGGTATTCATTTGTGTTAGATCACGATCTCCATAATAAACATGACCATTATCAATACCATGTAAACCAATTAACGATTTTAATAACACAGTCTTCCCTGAGCCACTTTTACCAATAATCAAATTTACCTTACCAGTCTCAAAGGTGACATTTATATCTGATAATACTTGTCGAGCATCAAAAGACTTATCTAATTTTTCAACTCTAATCATTACAACATTATTTGCGTTAATATTAGATTTGCTGTCAGAATCGCAATACTTGTGTCCACAACAGCTTTAGTGCCTGCCTTTCCAACTTCCCGCGCTCCCCCTTGTACATTATAACCATAAAATGCAGGAATTGACGTGAATATAAAAGCAAAAAACATCGTTTTTATAATTGAATATGTCACATAATAAGGATTAAATGAAAAATGCAAACCATAAATAAAATCTTCTAAATTAACTACACCCGTCACTATTCCAGCAATTATTCCTCCAAATATCCCAACAAAAACACTGAAGATATAAAGGAAAGGGTTAATAAAAAGAGAGGCAACTATTTTGGGACCAACCAAATAGGAAATGGCATTTACTCCCATCATTTCTAATGCATCTATCTGCTCTGTTATACGCATACTCCCTATCTCCGAAGCGATATTACTCCCTATTTTCCCAGCCAAAATCAAACTCACTATAGTTGAAGAAAATTCTAACAACATAGTTTCTCTGGTAAGATAACCTATTAAATAGCGAGGTAATAAGGGACTTTGCATATTATATGCGGTCTGTAATGTCAATACAGCACCTATAAAAAATGAAATAATTAGAACAAGGATTATAGAATTCAGCCCCAATTTTTCAAACTCTAAGACTAAGTCTTTCATATAAATACGTCCTTTCTCTGGACGAGAAAAAGCTTTTCGAATAAAAATAAGATATTGTCCCAGTGTATATAAAAAAGTCATACTATCATTGATTAAAAATCCCCCAATACGCATGTCGCTAGAAAATCTATGTAAAAGTATAAATTATTCATGGATTTACCAACAGAAGTAAGAGTGAAGATAATTAAAGAGTCTTTATGAAATTTTATACTGACTATTTAAATAGATTCTCTGTTTTAGGTGTAAAAAGTACTATATTTGGTATATCTTTTGATAAGATAATACGTAAATATTAAAAACATACAAATGAACTTAAACTCATACTGTGTCATCATGGCAGGAGGTGTCGGTAACTATTTCTGGCCAATAAGTAATCAACGTAAACCGAAGCAATTTTCTGATATTCTAGGCACTGGAAAAAGTTTTATTAGACAAACTTACGAACGTGCAGCACAATTTTTTCCTAAAAATCGAATTTTTATTATCACTGGTAAAGAATATGCTGAAATCACTCAAGAACAAATTCCTGAAATTTTGATCGAAAACATTCTACTTGAACCATATTCTAAAAATACGGCCACATGTATCGCATATGCTACTTATAAAATTCATGGAATAGATCCAACGGCATCTATGATCGCTATTCCTTCTGACCATTTTATTTGCAACGATGCAGCATATCTACAAGATTTACACGAAGGCGTAGAGTTTGTAGAAAACAATGGCGGTTTACTTACCATTGGAATAATCCCTACTCGAGTGGAAACAGAATATGGATATATTCAAGTCAATGAGAGAGATGAGACAAAAAAAACCTTGAAAGTCAAAACGTTTACCGAAAAGCCAGACGAAAACCTGGCTAAGGTTTTTTACGACTCAAACGAATTTTTATGGAATGCTGGTATATTCATTTGGCGCATAGAAGATATCATACATGAATTCCAGACTCATATGCCTGATTTACATGCACTTTTCACAACAAACAGCCAATTAAACACTCTAAAGGAAGAGGATTTTATCAAAAATGTATATGGAGAATGCTACAATATATCTATAGATGTAGGTATCATGGAAAAATCTTCGAATGTATACGTACTACAAGGTAGTTTTGGCTGGTCGAATGTTGGAACTTGGAATGCTTTTCATTCGCTTTGCGAAAAAGACGAACAGAATAATGTATATCATTCAGATAAAGTTATTCTCAACAATACACACAACTGTATCATCAATGTTCCTTCTCGAAAGAATGTAATTATACAAGGTCTTGATGATATAATTATCGCTGAGAGTGATCATTATTTAATGATTTGCCACCGAAAAGACGAGGATGAGATCAAACGCTTTGAAAAAACTTTCCGTCTCAAAAAATAGAAAAGCTGTCCTAATATCCGAATAAAAAACACACTCCTAAGTTCTTGTTAAATTTAGGAGTGTGTTTTTTTATATATGAGACAAGCTCTTTATTGATATAAAATATAATTTATTTATACGTTAAAACGGAAGTTCATCATATCTCCATCCTGTACAACATATTCTTTTCCTTCAACAGCCATCTTTCCAGCTTCCTTGCATTTTGCTTCTGAACCATAATGAACAAAATCTTCATATTTGATCACCTCTGCACGAATAAAACCTTTTTCAAAATCTGTATGTATAACCCCTGCAGTTTGAGGAGCTTTCATACCCTTCTTAAAAGTCCAAGCACGTACCTCTTTTACTCCTGCTGTAAAATAAGTCTGTAAATTCAATAAATAATAAGCTGTACGTATCAACTTATTCACCCCAGCCTCTTTTAATCCTATATCCTCTAAAAACATCTGCTTCTCTTCGTATGTTTCAAGCTCTGCAATATCTGATTCGATACCAGCACCAATAAACAACACTTGTGCACCTTCATCTTTCACTGCTTCACGAACAACATCTACATATTTATTTCCATTCACCACCGATCCTTCATCTACATTGCAAACATATAAGACAGGCTTATTCGTTAAAAGTTGCATATCTTTTACCGCCTCCTGTTGTAAGTCATCCAACTCTACAGTTCTAACAGAAAGACCTTGTTCTAAAGCAGCTTTATACATTTCCAAGACCTCCACAAAACGCTTTGCATTAGCATCCTTTCCTGTCATTGCTCTTTTCCCATCTTTCTGTAATCTATTTTCTACAGTTTCAAGATCTTTTAATTGTAACTCAATATCAATGATCTCTTTATCACGAATCGGATCGACACTTCCATCTACATGTATAATATTATCGTCATCAAAACAACGCAAGACATGAATAATAGCATCTGTTTCACGTATATTAGAAAGAAATTTGTTTCCTAAACCTTCACCTTTACTTGCACCTTTCACCAAACCAGCAATATCTACAATCTCCACAACAGCAGGCTGAGTGTTTTGTGGATTTACAATTTCAACTAACTTGTTCAAACGATCATCTGGTACAGTTATAACACCAACATTCGGCTCTATTGTACAAAAAGGGAAATTAGCTGACTGCGCCTTAGCATTACTTAAACAATTAAATAAAGTGGACTTACCAACATTTGGTAATCCTACGATTCCACACTGCAAACTCATAAAAATAAAGTATATTAAATTGAATCACAAAGGTAGTACATTTTTTCAAATTACCGCACTGTGATATGGAAACAAGCTTGTTTTAATTCATAAAGGACATAACATTTCTTTTCCTTTCGCAAATCATTCAACACCTCTGCTAAAACTGTTTTCAATTTATCCACTTCGTCCTTTTTAGCTCCTTTATAACGAGCATAAGCGATATCAAATGTAGTGCCATACACATGGGTGGAATTTGAACTTGCATTGATATTCTTTTTCTGTAATTTTTTCACCAATCCTCTTGTTCTTAAAACACTTGTCACTATCACCTTTCGATCGGGTAATCCTTTTTCATCCAATGAATCTCGAAAATTACTCCCTATAGTCTCCAAAATTTCTTCTGCACGCGGAACAAGGTAAGATATAGAGTGTGTTAACTCATCCACTTCGTAATAACGACATGAAGTAATTTCAGATAATTCATCCTCTTGTTCTTCAAAATCATCATCACTAGTAATAGGGGTAATCCCCCACTGCTTAGCAACTTTCAAATGCCTTGCATGCAAATCATTAAAAGTACGTTGATAGTTCTGAAAATAGCGAAAGTTTTCTTTTCCTTGCTTTTCTCCACATCCAACACATAGTACGATGAATAGTCCAATTAAAATAATTTTTATTTGTTGCATACCATTAAATTATTTAGATCACAACTTTGAAAAAAATGGTACTAAAATAGGAACGGCTAAGTCTAATATAAATCCATGAAAGATAGCAATGACAACATATTCTTTTCCAGAAAATTTAGTAATAATAGGTAGAGTCGTATCCTCACTTGTTGCCCCTCCTGCACAAATGGGGGCTAATTTCCCAAACCAATAAACCAATAGAGGAGCAAATAGTAAGCATAGTAGCTCGCGAAAAATATTAGCTAGTAAAGCTATTGTTCCCATCTCTGCACCCAAGTATTCTGTCACCAAAATAGAGGTCAATGAATAATATCCAAAACCACACCCAACAGCCAAACACTCTGCTAATGTCCGCTCTGACAGTAAAAAACTAACCAAAAAACTTCCGAGAATAGAACCAATAATCGTAGCAATAGGAACTAAGAAAATCTTTACATCTAAGGTTTTCAATGCCTTTAGAGATTTAGTATCATAACCTAGGCTCACACCCACCAAAAACATCAATACATAAAGAATATACACACTAAAGTCGTTTTCAACCCACTCAATAGGCAACAAACCCCAATGTGCTAATTGTACCCCCAATATAAAAAAAGCCACAATTATAAAACTTCCCTTCACGCTGTATTAGTTATAATAATTATTTATTCTTAAAGAAAAAATGGTAAACAACACTAGCTAACAACACACTCCCCAAGACTGCACCAAAACACAATACAAAGGATTGCCAACCAATCGTATCCAAATTATTCAGAATCGATTTATTATTCCCCACCACAATACCCAAGGATAACAGCAGCATGCAAATAGCAATCATAATGGCTTTCGACAAGAAAGCCATTTTCTGATTTCTACATGCGTACCCGACCAATATCCCTACTATCATAATACCGATAATCTCAAACATCCTTCACCAATTTCACAACGCTCTATGCGGTCAATAGTTCCCTTACTTTTGCAGATATTGCTTTTCCATCTGCCAATCCGGCCAATTGCTTTGTTGCAGCTCCCATCACCTTACCCATATCTTGAGGAGAAACCACACCTAAGGATACAATGATCTCTTTCAATGCCTCTGTCAATTCAACTTCGCTCAATTGCTTTGGTAAGAATTCTTCAAGTACTGCAACCTGTGCTATTTCCAGCTCATACAACTCTTCTCTTCCTTGCTCTTTATAAATTTCAGATGAATCTCTTCCTTGCTTTGCCAGTTTTTGAATGATTTTAATACATTCAGCATCATTAATTTCATCGCTTGCTCCCGGCTTTGTTTTTGCTTCTAATATCACTTTTTTGATATTACGCATGGTTTCAAGTCGCACTTTATCACGTGATTTCATAGCAGTTTTTATACCATCACTAACTTGTTCTTCTATCGTCATCAGATAAATATTTTAGATTATTAATATTCAAATTATTATACACTTTCTATTAAAACAAAAAGCTCATTTGCAAATTTAACACTTATATTTAAAAAACGACTCTCATTCTTCTATATATTAAGTTGCAAATAGTATAAATTAACATCATTCATCTATTTTGGTACAATTTTTGAAGTAACTTTGTCACAGTATTTCGTATGAATATAAACACCCATTAACACTAGAATTTATCGAAGAATGGAATATTTTTAAAATTTGCATCTCCATTACAACTGATAAGAAAACAAAAAACGCAATGAAAATAATATTATTCATATTCTCTCTTCTCCTAAGTACCCAAGCATTCACACAACAAGATTATGTCAACATCAGTGATATGATCGATACCGTTTCAGGGTATAAACAGATGACTGAAAAACAATTACATCAATTCCAACGCAAACATAAGCGCGACTCTATTCGTGAACAGAAAAGAGTTTGGACCTCTATTTTAGGTGGTCCATCTTATACACCAGAGGCATCATTAGGCGTTGGAGGAGCTTTACTCATGAGTTTTAGAATTGATCCATCCGACACAATCAGCCAACGTTCATTCATACCTATAGGCTTTAATATATCCCTAAATGGAACCTTTGTTGCTGCTGGAGGATCGACACTTTTTTTTAATGAAAATAAATTTCGAATCTACACAAAATATGGCTATCGAACAGAACCTTCCATTTTTTACGGTATTGGATTCAATCAAATAGAGGGAATAGAACGACTCCAAGAAAAATACGGCAAAGATTCAATCACCGCTTATCATAAATCCAACATACAATTCTACCCTCGTTTCGTTTGGGAAGTGCATCCCAATATCTATCTGGGTGGCTTAATAGACTTTAACTATAGCTATAGTAAAGACATGTCTCCATTAATGCGAATGAACCAACAGGTACAAAAATATGGAAACAAATACCATAACATCGGAATTGGTGGACTACTTCAATATGACACAAGGGATGATGTTGCCACTCCTACTAGCGGTATACTTCTTAGTGCTATGGGTACCATGTACGGCAAATATTTAGGTGGAAACTTTAATTATGAAATACTTGAATTCGAATACCGACAATTTCAACCCCTGTTTAAACGTCGTAGCACATTGGGCTGGATTGTTAAAAGTCAAATTGGCTTTGACAACGTCCCCTACACAGAGCTACCTTCTTTTGGTTCTCCATTTGACTTAAGAGGTTACCTACTGGGCAAATACCGTGATAAATCAATGGCCTATGGTATTGTTGAATATCGCCATATGTTTATGACCAAAGAAGACCTTGATCGTGGTTCGTTTTGGGCTAAATTTGGAGCTGTAGCCTGGGTGGGTACAGGCACACTTGGAAAGACCCCTGCCGATTGGAATAAATTAAAACTAAACTACGGAGCTGGTCTTCGAATCCAAATACAACCCGGTAAAAATTTCCGCCTTGACTTTGGTAAAGAACCTGGTCAAAAATTGGGAATCTATTTTAATATGACAGAAGCATTTTAATGATAGTATGAAGACTTCTATAAAAAATAAAGCCATTTGGCTTATTGCATACCCAATTATATTTGGAAACCTAGCACAAACTTTAATCACCATTACCGATACAGCCTTTCTAGGTAGACTAAGCAACATTGCGCTTGGAGCCTCTATGATTGCAGGTATCTACTATTACGTATTTGCCACCTTAGCTTGGGGATTTGCCATCGGTTTACAAATCATTATTGCAAGACGCGTTGGAGAGGGGCGATTTCGACGTATCGGAGTCATCTTTGAACACGGACTAGTCTTTGTACTCCTCCTCTCCATTATCCTATTTTTCATACAACATCTCTATACAGCTGATATATTGGGAGCAGTTATACAATCGCCCAATATATATTCAGCAGCCATGGAATATATGGATTATAGACATTACGGTATTATTTTTGTCTGTTTTAATTTTCTTTTTCGAGCTTTATATATTGGATTGGCAAACACCAAGGTCATTAGTCTGACCACCTTCTTAATGGCAGTTGTCAATATATTTTTAGACTATGTCTTGATTTTTGGAAAATGGGGATTTCCTGAAATGGGAGTTGGAGGAGCTGCTATAGCTTCTGTAGCAGCAGAATTAGCAGCACTAATCTTCTTTATTATTTACACTATTGCAAAATTACCATTAAAAAAATACAGTCTATTCTATTTCCATAAACTCGAAGGGTGGTTAATGAAAGCCATATTAAGATTAGCATTCCCAACCATGCTACAAAAACTTTTTTCATTTGGAACTTGGTTCATCTTCTTTGCATTAGTCGAGCATATGGGCGAAGAATCCATTGCTATATCGGGTATTATACGAAGTGTATATATGTTGATGCTGATTCCAGTACATGCATTTGGTGCAACAGCAAATACTTTAACCAGTAGATTAATTGGTGAAGGAAAACAAAACGAAATTGTTCCAACTATTTTAAAAATCGTAGGACAAGGGCTACTCATTGTTGCTCCCATATTACTACTAAGCCTTATTTTACCTCACTCCGTTTTATCCATATACACTGATGATATACAGCTAGCTAATGCTTCCGTTCCCTCACTGGCTATTCTTTGCTTTGCTACCATTTCAATGACTTTTGGTGTCCCTTTCTTTGAGTCGATCTCGGGAACAGGAAACACCACCCATGCCTTGATTCTAGAATTTATTGTATTAGTTGCCTATACATTCTCTGTTTGGTTTTTCGCATCATACATTGGGACAAAGGTCGAATGGGTATGGACAAGCGAATTCACCTACGGATTTTTAATCGGAGCAATGTCCTATTCCTATATCAGATTTGCACGCTGGAAACAAAAAAATATTTAACAAACAAATAAACAAATAAAACAATCGTGAAACAAAAAGAACTTCTTATTTACCTCTGCATCACAGTATCTATACTGAATATTTTCGCCATTCTTTTTTCGGCTAAAAGTCATAAAACAGAAAAAGTAAATATTCCCTCAAAAGTTTCTGTAAACCATACGCCAAGTAGTTCTGACGTATACGTACCCAATAGCATAGAGCTAGCTGGTGAAACAACACCTATTCAGCGTAATGATGTCAAAGAATCCTTGAAAAAAGAGTTGATTGTAAATACCTATCTACACTCACATACCATTCAAATTTTAAAAATAGCACCACGAGTATTTTCCATCATTGAGCCCATTTTAAAAGCTCATGGAGTACCTGACGACTTCAAATACCTTGCCGTCATTGAAAGTAAACTCGATCCGAAAGCAATTTCCCCCGCTGGAGCTGTTGGAGCTTGGCAAATCATGAAAGCCACAGGTAAAGAGCTAGGCTTAGAAGTCACAAATGATATCGACGAACGTTACAATATTGAACGTTCAACTGAGGCAGCAGCAGAATACCTACAAAAAGCATACAAAAAATTTGGCACATGGACCCTTGCTGCCGCTGCTTATAATGGTGGTTCTGCTATGATAGCTAAACAGATGAAAATTCAAAAAGAAGAGAACTATTACGACCTCCTACTGGGTGAAGAAACCGAACGCTACGTTTTTAGAATATTGGCGATGAAACAAATCATGAATAGCCCCGAAAAATACAACTTCAATGTAAAAAAAATCTTTCTTACTGAACCTACACAAAAAGTCGAGGTAAAAGGAAGTATTAAAAGCTGGGCAGAATTCGCACAATCACAAGGCATCACCTACAAAACACTCAAGCGATTTAACCCTTGGCTACGAAAAACTGATTTAAACAATAGTCGCAAAAAGACTTATCAAATCAGCATACCAGTAAAGAAAGAGCTATACTAATAAACTTTATCTTAAAAAATAGCAAGCCCACCTAGAAACGAAAAAATACTAGGTGGGTTTGCTTTTTAATAGCTTTAAAAAGCACCTTTTACTTTATTTATTCTAACTTTGGCATCGTTATGCTAACGATATTCATTAAATCTAAAATAAAAAAATAATGATTAAAACGATTCAAAAAACACTAAGAGACTCAAAAGCAGCTCGTTGGTC
>CAMRAP010000050.1 GCA_947039985.1 uncultured Odoribacter sp. | reverse complement strand
ATGGGTATCGACCCAGGAACAAATTTTATGGGATATGCCATAATCAAGGTTGCTGATAGAAAAAGTAAACCAGAATTAGTTGTTTCAGGGGTGGTGGATATGAAGAAACTTACTGACCCATATATTAAGTTGCAACGTATTTTTAAACGCACACTTCAAGTCATTGACACTTATCAACCAGACGAGTTAGCTATTGAATCCCAATTTTTTGGTAAAAATGTACAATCGATGTTGAAACTAGGAAGAGCGCAAGGAGTAGCCATTGCAGCTGCACTACAGCGTGATATTCCTATTTTCGAATATGCCCCTAAGAAAATTAAAATGAGTGTAACAGGCTCAGGTGATGCATCAAAAGAACAAATATCACTACTATTAAGTAAGTTTATGGCAATAGATACCAGCACTAAACTATTTGATGAAACAGATGCAATTGCTATAGCTTACTGCCACTATTTACAAAGCAGTAACCCACTAGCGGCTAAAGGCGATGTTTGTAGGAACTGGAGCGATTTTGTAAAGAAGAATCCTAACAAATTGATATAACACAAAAAAGATGCCTTTTAAAAAGACATCTTTTTTTTATACATGATACATGTAATTACTTGTTCAAGGTTTCTTTAACCTGATCACTAGTAACCATCTGCTCTTTAAACATATAGGCTCCAGTTTTAGGAGATTTCACCATTTTGATTACTTTAGCGTAACCTTTACCATCTCCAGTTTTTAGTGTTGCAACGGTTTTCTTTGCCATAGTTCAATTATTTTATCTCGCGATGTAATGTTACTTTTTTCAAATACGGATTGTATTTCTTTAATTCCAATCTTTCAGGCTTGTTTTTTCTATTTTTAGTAGTAATGTATCTAGACATTCCTGCTACACCTGATGCTTTGTGCTCTGTACATTCAAGAATTACCTGCACTCTATTTCCTTTAGCTTTCTTTGCCATCGTCAATAATTTTAAATTGTTTTAATTAATCCAGCTGCAGTAGCTTCTTTTAAACATGAACTCAAACCTTTTTTATTAATCAAACGAAGACCGCTCGCTGAAACATTCAGACGAATCCATTTATCTTCCTCAGGCCAATAAAAATTTCTCTTGAATAGGTTGATTGAGAACGTTCTCTTCACTCTTCTTTTAGAGTGAGAAACGTGGTTTCCAACCATTGCTTTTTTTCCAGTTATTTGACAAACTCTTGACATCTCTCAGTATTTTTTATAAACGCTTTTCCAAACAGAGTGCAAAGAAAGTACTTTTTTTCAACAAAAACAAATCTGTCTCAAAAAATGACTTCTTTTTTCTCCTCAAAAATATTCCACTATTTCCGACGACAAATATAGTCTTTTTTTTCTATTAGCCATCAAATAATTCATACTATTCATAAAAAAACATTGTTTTTTTTTCTCCAAGAGTTTAGTTGCTCCTTGGAGAACTCAATATTCTCTTATATCATTGTTTCTAAAACGTCAGATATCGAACTAAAAACTTCATCAACAGGATGATTACCAGGTATGTTTACATGCATCCCTTTTTCCTTATAGTAATTAGCTACTGGTATTGTCTTACTCTTATATTCACGAAAACGTTGTTCTATTGCAGTCTCATTATCATCAGCACGTCCTTCAGTCTTTGCTCTTTCTAACATTCTGCTCTTCAAATTCTCAAACGGAACCTCTATACAAAATAAAGCCTTCAATAGCTGTCCTTCAGTCTCTAGCATTTCATCCAACATCTCAGCTTGCACAACTGTACGTGGAAAACCATCAAATAAAAAACCATTCACTTCTTTAGAATTACTAATACTATTCTTTATCATCTTCACGACAAATTCATCAGATAGAAATTCTCCACGGTTAATAATACCTTGAGCCATCTGCCCCAATTTCGTACCTTCTGAAATTTCTTTACGAATCATATCACCAGTAGAAAGATGAACTAAATTATACTTCTCTACGATTTTCTTTGCTTGAGTTCCTTTTCCTGCACAAGGAGGACCAAATAACGCAATATTCAACATTTTTTTTTAAATTTAATTTATCAATAAATCAAGGTTACACACATCTTGTTTGAACCCCATTAAGTACAAGACGGCAAAGATATTAAAAAAATGCAAGCACAAAAACAAAAGGTTAAAAATCATACGAAATCAAATAATATCTTCCATCTTTTGAAACGTAAATACCAATAGATCCGTTACTCTCATAGGTTTATTATTTTTCAACAAATTACAAAAAAACTAAATAACCAAATTATGAAAAAAAGATTTATGTTTATTATTGTAGCTGCTAGCCTATGTGGAATGACAAATGCACAAGGGCAAGTGATTGAGGAGGTGATTATAGAACAACGTCTCCCAGGGTATCAAACTTCATTTGAAGCGAATCCATTTTGGTGCAATTGGTTTGTATCAGCAAATTTTGGAGCCAATGCTTTTCTTGCAGAAAATTCATCGTATGCAAAATTTAAAAACACACTAACATTTATGCCTCAATTATCTGTAGGTAAAATGTTTAATCCATGGTGGGGATTGCGCCTGCAAGGTGGTGGAGGTTCACTACACGGATTTAAAAACTACGCAGAGAGTATGTCACACATGCACTATATGCATATGAATGTAGATTTCATGCTTGGACTTATCAATTTCTTTGCCAAATATAATCCAGAGCGTAAATTTGACGTTGTGCCATTTTTTGGTGTCGGTGGAATGACTAGAAAAACTCAACAATCATTTACCATACATGGAGGAGTTCAAGCGAAGTATAAACTATCTAAATGTTTTGATGTAAATGTTGAATTTCAAGGAATGATATTCAATGATAAAATGGTGGAAGTTGGTGGATTTCCAAACGATGGTTTAGGCGGTTTAACAGCAGGTGTTACGTATTATTTCAAAGGACGAGGATTCCGTACAGCTCCCAAACGAGCACTTATGGAGGAATTAGCGCTTAGCAATTTAGCACTAGCAGATGAAGTGATCCACTTGAAGAACCAACCACCCGTTATTAAAGTCATTGAAAAAAAGGTTATGATACCTGTGTTAGAGCCAGAAACCATTATTGAAGCGATGCCTACAACTATTCCATTTAAATTTAATAGTGCAGTTGTTGAGGATATTTATGATCCATTTCTCTATAACATCGCTACATTCATGAAAAAATATCCGAATTCAAAAATTTGTATTATTGGATATGCTGATAAATTTGGACCGATCAATGTAAATACACGCATATCAAAGGAAAGAGCTGATGCTGTAGCTAGTGCTCTCGAAAAAGAGTTTGGAATAAATTCTGATCGCATAGAAATAAAGTACGTAGGAAAAGAAAAACCTTACTATAAGAATGACAACAAATGGAACCGTTGTGCTATGATTGAAGTCATACAGTAAACGATTTTTTATTCATAAATGAGAAAAGATGCTTAACATAAAGCATCTTTTCTTTTTTTTCACCATAACAATATCTACCTTTGTCAGATTGAATATATACTATCTCACACCACCATGGCAAAGAAAAAAAATCTAAAAAAAAGAAAAGACAACAAATTAAAACCCAAAACTGTTTATACCATACTCAAATATGCTATTATTCTAGCACTATTCTTAGCTATTAGTGGGTGTTTATTCATCTATTCTATCTATGCTGGCCTATGGGGCAAGCTAGCAACTGACGATGAATTGAAAAAGATTCAACATGCCGAAGCCTCTATTTTATATACAGAAGATAAAGAGATTGTTGGAAAATATTACATCGAAAATAGAACTAATGTCAATTTTAAAAATATTTCATCCCATGCGATAAAAGCCTTAATTGCAACTGAAGATGTTCGATTTTATCAACATGAAGGTGTCGACAAAATAAGTTTGCTACGCGTATTTTTCAAGACCTTTTTACTGGGGAATCGTAACTCTGGAGGTGGTAGTACGCTAAGCCAACAGCTCGCAAAAAATCTTTTCCCAAGGTATGAGCAACAGGTAACTTTCCTCCCAATTATCAAAATAAAAGAGATGTTCACCGCACACCGCTTAGAAAATATTTATTCTAAAGATGAAATACTTACCCTATACTTAAATACCGTCTCTTTTGGCGAAAACACCTTTGGAATAGAAAGTGCAGCCCAAAATTTCTTTTCAACATCTGCTTCAGAGCTTTCACCGACTCAAGCAGCAGTCTTAGTGGGTATGTTAAAAGGGCCTTCATACTACAATCCTCGTTTACATCCTGAAAGATCACTAAAAAGACGAAATCTTGTCATCAACCAAATGGTTAAATATGATGCTATATCAGAAGAAGAAGGAGAACTATTAAAACAAAAGCAACTAGAGCTAAAACACAAACCAATCAATCATTATTCAGGCTCAGCCCCCTACCTTAGAGAAAAAATACGCCAAGATGCTCTTCGTATAATTGCAACATACAATCAGGAGTATAGTACTGATTATAATTTGTATCAAGATGGACTCATTTTGACAACAACTATAGATTTAGAGATGCAGCAATATGCCGAAGAAGCGGTTGCTAGCCACATGAAAAATTTACAACAATCTTTTTATTCACACCTAAAAGGTAAAGAACCTTGGGATAAAAAACCAAGTATTTTACAAGATGCCATTCAGCGTAGCAGCATTTATAAAAAACTTAAAAATCAAGGACTGGGGGAAAAAGAGATTCTAAAAGTGATGAATAAAAAGCGCCCTATGCTAATTTATCAAACGGGCAAAGACGATATACGTGTTGAATACTCCTCCATAGATTCTATCAAACACTATCTCAAAATTTTACACCCTGCAATGATTGCTGTAGAGCCTCAAAGCGGTAAAATCAAAGCTTGGATTGGAGGTGCTAATTATAAATATTTTCAGTACGATCAAGTTAATGCATCCCGTCAAGTGGGATCTGTATTCAAACCAGTTGTATATAGTGCTGCTATTTCTAATGGTGCACGTCTGGATGCTTTTTATACGAATGAACAAAAGACATACAAAGAGTATGACAACTGGACTCCACGAAATTCAGATGGAAATTACGAAGGTTACTACACCTTAAAAGGAGCCTTAAGTAAATCTATCAATACGATTGCAGTGGAAGTTTTATTACAAACAGGTATAGATACAGTTATTTCACAATCACGCCGTTTAGGAATAACTGCTCAACTCCCTCCCTACCCATCTCTAGCCTTAGGAGTTGCAGATATCCCCCTACAAGAGATGATCAATCCCTTCATGTGCTTTGCAAATAGAGGTCGTTTAAGTCAACAGTATTATCTCGCAACAATCAAAGATCGGCATGGAAAAATCATTTACGAAAACAAACCAGTACCTGCTCAACAAGTAATACCTTCCAATGAAGCTAATATCATGAGCAATATACTTACAGCTGTAATTAACGAAGGAACGGGTAAAAGACTACGAACAACTTATGGACTAAGCAACGAAATGGCTGGAAAAACAGGAACGACACAAAATCAAGTCGATGGATGGTTTATTGGTTATAATCCCAAATTGGTTGTTGGAGTCCGTGTTGGAGCAAATAATACAAGCATACATTTTAATTCCACACGACTAGGACAAGGTGCAAATACAGCACTTCCTATTTTCGGTAAATTTATGCGCTCTTGCATTCAAAGCGACTCATATAGCCAGTGGCAAAATATAAGTTTTCCCATGATGATTACTGACCATGTGAAAAAAATAGATGTTCCAGAATTTAAGAATGATTTAAATCTAATTGAAAAGATCACAAACCATAAACTTCAAAAGATCGAAACACCCAAAATTATAAAAAAGGAAAAAGAGAGCTTTTTTAAACGTTTATTCAAACGCAAAAAAAACGATTCATCCAACAAGAGTGAATAATGAGAAAAACACTATGGATCAACGTCACAGACAATTCGTAGTGCTCCAAATTTTTTATCTTTTCGCAAAAGAGAGATTTCAATTCGAAGTAAATCTTTGACTTTTGAACAAGATGTAGCTGGTTCGATTTTTAAAAGAAGTATCAGTCGATGTAATCCTCCTATGCGACTAACATCTGGGACTGCTGGCCCACAGACTCTACGTCCTAATTTTTCTCGTAAACGAATGGCCAATGTGTTGGCTGCATTCCGAAGTACGATGACATCTTTATGCCGTATTTCAACTTGTATCATTCGCCCAAAAGGTGGATAGGTAAACAACTCTCTCTCTGCTGTTAACTGCGTGAAAAACTCTTTATATTCCCCATCTGTAAGCATTGTGTAGACTCTATTCTTCACATCTGAGGCTTGCACAACCACCTTCCCTTGCTCCCCTTTACGTCCACTCCGTCCACTCACTTGCATCAACATACAATAAGCACGTTCTTCCGCTCTAAAATCAGGAAAACTGATCATACTGTCTGCATCTATCACACCAACTAGCTTTACATTTTCAAAATCCAAGCCCTTAGTAACCATCTGTGTACCTACCAACACATCTATTTTTCCTTGCTCAAAATCTTCAATGATTTGTCGAAACTTAGCTTTATTCCCCATGGTGTTTAAATCCATTCGTGCCACCCTAGAATCAGGAAAAATAGCACTGACCTCCTCTTCTACCTTTTCCGTTCCTGGCACTCTCTCCTTATATTTCCCTCCACAATCAGTACAAGAATTAAAAACTTTTACCATAGAACCACAGTATCTACAAATCAATACATTCCGTTGCTTATAATAGGTCATACTCACATCACAGTGCTTACATTTCGGTATCACTCCACACTGTTCACACTGCATATACGAAGAATATCCTCGTCGATTTTGAAACAGAATAATCTGTTTCCCATCCGACAAAACCTTGCCCATTTCATCAATCAATAAAGGCGAAAAGCTACCTTTCATTATTTTTTTACGCCTATACTCACCTAAATTTGCCAACACAATTTTCGGCATCTGTACTCCTCCAAAACGATTATACATCTCTACCAATCCATATTTTCCAGCCATAGCATTTTGATAGGATTCAAAAGACGGTGTTGCCGAACCAAGCAATATATGTGCACCACACATTTTACTCAACATAATGGCAGAGTCTCTTCCGTTATAGCGAGGAGATGGCTCTTTTTGCTTATAAGATGCATCGTGCTCTTCGTCTACAATGATCAATCCTAAATCTTTAAAAGGTAGAAATACAGACGAACGAACTCCTAATATCACTCCATAGGGCTGTTCACTACACTGTTTACGCCATAATTCAGCCCTCATCTGATCGGACATACCAGAGTGATAAATTCCAACATCTTCCCCAAAGACTCGTTGTAATCGCTTTACAATTTGAACTGTTAAAGCTATTTCAGGCAGCATATACAATACCTGCTTACCTTGACTTAAATAGGTTTGAATGAGATGTATATACACCTCTGTTTTTCCTGAAGAGGTGACACCTCGTAATAGGACACAGTCTTTCTGCGTAAAAGCAGATTTAATCTCCTCAAATGCTTGCTCCTGATCAGCAGACAAGGAGTGACAACTAATTTGCTCTACCACCTCATCCAATGTCAATCGACTTAGCACCTTTTTCTCTACTTTTAATAGTTGCTTTTCACACAGACCTTTTAAAATTGTTGCAGAAGTTCCTGTTGCCTTTAAAAATGCTGTACGCTCCCACTCTTGTTTATCTTCCTCTATCCAACGACAAAACATTTTATATTGAGCGGGGGCTTTTTTAAGATTTTCCAAAATTTGGTGCAAATCATCCTCCGTAAACTCACGAACAAAACTAATGATATATTCTGTTTTCGATTTAAACAGTTCATCAACTGTTTCTTTTACCTGAATGTATTTCTTAGCTAATAGTCCTTTTACCACAGCCATGCCATTTTTGATTTTCAAACATTTCTCTGCATCCTTCAAGGCTACATATTCTCCAAAATGCAAAAAATGAAGCAAAGCTTGTTCATTGGTTGTCAGTGTTGAGAAATCAACATCAGCCTCTATTCGTGTTATAGAGGTAAAACTTTCAAGACGAAACATCATTGGTAAAGCAGCCTTCATCACCTCACCTAAGGTAGCCATATAATAGCTGCTAATCCAAAAAAGAAATTTTAAATGTATAAGAGAAAGCATTACTTGCTCTTCAGCAACTCCCTCTATCTCCTTCACTTCGTATCCTTCAGGCTTTTGGTCGTGTAACTGCCCTACAATAGCCGTATATTTCTTATTCCCTGCAAATGCAACGAATACCAATGTCCCCTCCTTCACTGCATCTTTCAATGATTCAGGCACTGCATAGGTATACATCCCCTCTACAGCCAAAGGCACTATGACGTTAGCATATCGCATAAATTAATTGTTCGTTTTGATGTTGTCAAAAATACAAAAAAGTCTGCAAAGTATTGACTACTTTACAGACTTTATATCATTATAAACTTTCTACAATTAAGTTGAAAGTACTTTCACTAACTCCAAAAATTCAGGGTTTAAATCCTTCGTATGTTTTATCGTTTTGTTAAATGGCACATGAACAATCGACTTATTCGCTATACCCAACATGATACTCTTTTGGTCATCCAACAATGCTTCTACAGCAGCGGCACCCAATTGACTCGCCAATACACGATCAGCCTGACTAGGAGAACCACCCCGTTGCATATGTCCCAATACTGAAACACGAATGTCATATTCAGGATGCTCTTTAGCCACTTTTTCAGCAATGCTGTAAGCACCTCCTGATTTGTCATTCCCCTCAGCCACAATCACAATAGCACTAGATTCTTTCGGATTATAATCTTTTTCTAAAAAAGCCTCTAAATCTTTGAAATTTGTTTCTACTTCAGGAACTAATACAGCCTCAGCACCTGTTGCAATGGCTGTACGTAGTGCAATAAATCCAGCATCACGTCCCATCACTTCTACAAAAAACAAACGACTATGTGCACTTGCCGTATCTTTAATTTTATCGACTGCATCAATAGCAGTGTTTACTGCTGTATCGTATCCTATGGTCCAATCTGTTCCAAAAAGATCATTATCAATTGTTCCAGGAACCCCTACGACAGGAATATCATGCTCTTGAATCAGTAATCTAGCTCCCGTAAACGAACCATCACCACCAATAACAACTAATGCATCTATTTTATACTCAGCAAGCATCTGTGCTGCTTTAGCACGTCCCTCTAAAGTACGAAATTCAGCACTACGAGCCGATTTTAAAATCGTACCTCCACGCTGAATAATATTACTAACGTCACTTTTTTTCAATTCTTTGATGTCCCCTTCTATCAAACCTTGATAGCCACCATAAATACCATAAGCTTCAAGACCATTGTAGATCGTTGCACGAACAACAGCTCTAATCGCTGCATTCATTCCCGGTGAATCTCCACCCGATGTAAGAACTCCAATTCTTTTAATTTTTCCCATAACTAATATTAATGTAGTTTATTTTTTTCTATTTTACTTTTAATCTCTTCCATGATCCATCTAGGTGTTGAAGTTGCCCCACTAATTCCTATACTTTCTACTCCCTCCAACATCTCGTCTGTAACATCTATTACTCGCTGTACAAAATAGGATCTAGGATTTACATCCTTACATACAGCAAACAACTGTTTCCCATTAGAACTCTTTTCGCCACTAACAAATATAATGACATCATGCGACACGGCAAACTCTCGTAATTGCGGTATGCGATTTGCTACCTTGCGACAAATGGTGTCATATACCACCACCTTATCTCCTCCTTTTGCTTTCAAAAGGTCTGAAATCTTCTGAAATCCTTCCAAACTCTTAGTGGTTTGTGAAAAAAGAATCATTGGTCGAAAAAGATCAAGCTGCCAAATATCCTCTTCACTCTCTATCACCAATGCCTCTCCATTTGTTTGTCCAACTAATCCTATCACCTCTGCATGACCTTGCTTGCCATAAATAACAATCTGTCCCCCCTGCTCTTTCATCTCTTGATAAGCTTTACGAATCATTTTTTGTAGATTCAAAACGACCTTACATGAAGCATC
>CAMRAP010000049.1 GCA_947039985.1 uncultured Odoribacter sp. | reverse complement strand
CAATTTGATCACCTTCAAACAAAGGTAAATCTGGAAATTTCATCGTAGGATGATTGGGCCACATATCATTGGAATAAGGTATGCCATAAAACTCATCAAAACCATGATTCGTAGGAAGAAACTCGGGCAGATTACCTAAATGCCATTTCCCAAATATTGCACATTGATAATCCTTTTGTTTCAACACCTCTGCCATTGTCATTTCTTGCTCATGCAATCCTCCCTTAAATCCTGGATATGGAGCCCCATAAAAACCAAAACGATTCGGATAGCAACCAGTTAACAATCCTGCACGTGAAGCACCACTCACAGCTTGAGGAGAATAATAATGCGTAAATGTCATTCCCTCTTTCTGTAATCGATCAAAATTAGGAGTCGGATAGTTGATCGCTCCGTTTGAAGCAATATCCCCATACCCCATGTCATCCATAAGAATTACAATAATATTTGGATTTTCCTGAGCATTTGCAAAGATTACACCCAATACGCCTATAGAAGTAGCACAAGTTTTAATAAATGGTATCATCATCTAATTTTTTCTGTTAATATATAAAAATTACTCTTCTCTTACTATTTTCGTAGAAGGGGTTGAATTGTCCCATAAGTTAAGCACCTCCATAACCATTCAAATGGACCAAAATAAAACTTTTTAAGCCACCAACGACTAACATACATTTGAATGATAAATACAGTTATAGTTAAAAGAATACTTTGCCATATCTCAATTTTACCAAATAATCCCAAACCGAAAGGATAGATTATAAATGCCACAATAATGGATTGACAAAGATAATTAGTCAATGCCATGCGCCCTACTCCCGATAATAATCCCAATAGATAATTTTCTTTTCGTTTAGCATATAATAATATGATTCCGCTTCCATAACAAAATGCAAAAGCTATTCCTCCTATAGAAACCATTATGTGCACCCAAAGACTGTTCCAGTTTGGATTCATAGAGCTAACAGAAGGTTTTAATATCATAAAAATCATATTTGAAAAAATTCCGACTCCCAGTGTCCACCAAAAAGTGTTCTTGATTTTAGGAAGATGCTCAGACCAATTAGCAATATATCTTTTTTTCGCAATCAAAACACCGATTAAAAACATGGCCATTGACATTGTATTACAAATAATACCATAAATCAGGGATCCATATTCTTGCATTCTTGCGTCCATTATTTCTAAATAACTTCCCGTAGAATAAACACCTAAAATATTTTTTACTGTTTCCGCTGTTTCTGCCGTATTCTTTACCATTGCTGTTTGAAATTCAGGGATTTGATTTACAAAACTAAGTAGCAATACAATGAAGAAATAAAAGACTGTAAGAATTAAAGAAAAAATGATTGCCCATACAAATATCTTTTTATTCGAAGATTTTCGAAAAAAGATCAGAAGGAAACCCCATAAAGCATAGCATACCAAAATATCTCCTACCCATAAAAAAACAACATGAGCGATTCCAAAAAGTAATAAAAAGAATAATCGACGACGAAATATCGGAATAATACTTTTTCCTGTTTCTGCTTTCTTATTCATGAACAACCAGAAACCATAACCGAAAAGTAAAGAGAATATGATATAAAATTTACCTTCAAAGAAAAAGCGAACAAATGATTCACACACCATTTGAAATGTCGAAATATCACCATAAACAATATCTAACATCACTGTTGACGTTCCATTATACATAAATGGTAAATTCACCATTAAAATTCCAAAAATGGCAAATCCTCTTAAAATATCAATCAAAGCAATCCGTTCTGATTGATTCGTTGCGGTGTAGTTTGATTCCATTCATTATAAATTTAGTGATAGTTATATATTATATTTTCAAAGTCATGAGATATAATTTTACAAATATAAAATAGTTTATCTACAAATTATCTTTTTTAGTTAAATTGATTGCATATTTTGTCTGTTTTACTAAACAGTAGTAGTTTCATTTTGATTTTTATCTATCTGTGTGAGAATTGAAAATTATCATGTACCTTTGTGGTGAAATAAAAACATTTAATTTTATTACCCATGATTGAATTTGAAATTACTGAAGAGTATATTGAACTGATAAAACTTCTAAAAACATTACAGATTGCAGAAAGTGGTGCTATGGCAAAAATTTTCGTGGAAAATGATGAAGTTGTCCGCAATGGCGAAATAGAGACACGCAAAAGAGCTAAAATCCGTAAGGGTGAGACCATCGAAGTCTTGGGACAAACGATTGTTACAATTTAAGAGTGCTGCAACACCGCACAACTTAAATCTAAACAATAATTGAATCAACTGATCAATACGGTTTACTACTCTACCTCAAAAGTAATTCTGTTATTTTCAAACAGTTCCTTGTGACTAATTCTATAATTATTGAATTTTTCACCCTCTAATTTGATGGTTTTTATTTTCGACCACTCTTTATTGTCAGACTTTTCACCCACTTTCTCAATAATCAATTCATTATGACTATAATATTTATCAGATAGTTTGATGGTGACTTTATCGAAAGTAGGAGTCGTCAATGTATATTCAGCAACACCTGGGCAATCGGGATAGAACCCCATCATACTAAAAATAGCCCATGTAGACATCGTACCTACATCATCATTCCCTGGGATACCATTAGGCTTGGTTGTAAAATGTTTTTTAAGCAATCGCTGAACCTCTTTCTGCGTTCGCCACTCTTCCCCTTTGAAGCGTGAGAATAGATAGGGATAGGCTATATTGGGCTCATTTGTTGGATCATATAGGTTTTCATCAAATACCTTTTGCAGCTTCTCTACAAAATTTGCCTGACCGCCCATTAGCTTTGTCAAGCCTCTTATATCGTGAGGAACAAAAAAAGTGTAATTCCATGCATTTCCTTCGTGAAATCCTGGACTAGGTTGAAAATTCTCTCCCTCCATCGGATCAAAAGGTGTATAAAATGCCCCATTGGGAAGCTTAGGTCGCAAGACGCCGAACTCTTTACAATAGTAATTTTTATACCCCAAGGAACGCTCTTTAAATAATTTTGCATCTTCTTTTTTACCCAGTGCAGAAGCAAATGTAGATAGAGCATAATCAGCAACATAATATTCTAATGCATGCGAAACAGAGTTGTCATACTGCTCCAGTAGTGGCACATAGCCTAAATCCATATAAGCGTTATTGTCTGGTCGCATTAAATTATCTTCCCCTCGAGTAGTTGCCGATTTATACATCGCCTCATAAGCAAGTTCAACATCAAAATCACGCAAACCCTTCATCCAAGAATCAACAATAACCGGTAAAGCAGGATCGCCCTCCATGGTTAAGGTTTCACGACCGTACAGTTCCCACTTAGGCAACCACGCATGCTCTTTATACATATTTACCATTGTATTTACCATATCAAGCTGTCGCTCTGGATAAGCCAACGTTAATAATTGATGGACATTACGATAAGTGTCCCACAAAGAAAAAACAGTATAGCGTGTTCCATTGGTAGTGAGTATTTCACCACTCTCCATGGCTGGATACTCTCCATTGACATCATTTAGAACATTGGGATGGATAAGCGCATGATAGAGTGCTGTATAAAACACCGTTTTGTCCTCATCGGAACCACCCTCCACAAGTATTCTTGAAAGATTATCTTCCCATGTTTTTTGTGCATTAGCTTTTATACTGGCAAAATCCTGACCTTTTTGCTCTTGATCTAGATTTAAACGCGCATTTTCAATACTAACAAAAGAAACACCCATTTGAACCTCTATCTGTTCGCCCTCTTTTGTGTCAAATGTAAAATAGGCTCCTACATCATCTCCTGCAAGCTCCTTGCTGTATTTCGTATATAGCTTATATTTACCATGATCTTTGTCCCAATTAGCTTCAGCACCTATCATTTCTCGTTGCTTTTTCCAATAGCCCATACTTTGAGGAGCTTTATTAATTCGCATGACAAAATAGATTGGAAATACAGCTTGCGAATTATAGCAAAAGGTACCTAATAACTTCATCCCCTCGATCTCTTGCGCATTGACTTTCCGAAGCATTGCTCCTGATTCATTGGTTAATCCTTCGCCTAAGTTTAAAATAATATGACTCTGACCTGCAGGAAAGCTAAAGCGACTAATCCCTGTTCTTAAAGTGGCAGAAACTTCGGTTTTTATACCATATTTAGTTAAAACATTGGTATAATATCCAGGTACAGACTTCTCCTCTTTGTACTGACTTCCATACACTTTATAATCAACATTAAGTTCACCAGTTGTTGGCATAAGAAGTAGCGAACCTAAATCAGGACAACCAACTCCGCTTAAATTCACATGAGAATATCCAGTAAAAAAAGAGTTCCTATGTTCGTAAGGCGTTGACCACCATCTAGCATCTTTATCATATTTATTCTCTGATGATCCCATCACATTGAATGGAACAACAGACATCATCCCGTTTGGACAAACAGCACCAGGATGGGTTGTTCCCAAATTGGTTGTTCCAATAAATGGATTGACAAAATCAATCAATGCCCTGTTTTCAGTTGATTGGGAAAAAGCAGTAAAAACAGCTGCTACAATTATAAAGGCAGTAATAAGTAAATTCTTCATATCAGTCTTGATTTGCTATAATACGTGATAAAGATATAATAAAACGCATAAAATCCAAAGAAGTACACCCTATTAATTTACCTGAATTCTTTAAAATCTATCTTGAGTTGAATGGGTAAGGTATTTTTCTTATCATCAATTGGATTGGCAATAGTCAAGCCCATCAATCGAACCTTAAAGGAGGATAGCTGAAGTTCGCTTAATAATTTTTTGGCGAGAGATAGTATTTCCTTCATATCCTGTAATTCATGATCAATGCTGATACTACGTGTTTTCTGTGTAAAATCGCTAAATTTAACTTTTAATACCAAAGTGTGTCCATGAAAATCAGCTTTCTTTAGTCTCACAAGCAATTCAGTAGTAATATGCCACAACTCAATAATCAAACCTATAGAACTTGTTAAATCCTTTTCAAACGTATTTTCAACTCCCACTGATTTCCGTTCTCTGACAGGTTCTACTTCTCGCAAATCAAGACCATGAGCAAAGTTATAATATAAATCTCCTGATTTCCCGAAGTTGCGACTTAGGAACTCCAAAGAACAATTACGCAATTGTGCTCCATTATGTACCCCCAACGAGTGCATTTTACGAGCAGTTACCTTACCTATTCCCCAAAAAGTTTCAATAGGTAGCTTAGCTATAAAATCAAGAGCTCTTTGGGGATGAATAACATATAATCCGTCTGGCTTTCGGTGATCTGAAGCTATTTTTGCCAAAAATTTATTATAAGAAACACCAGCAGATGCAACTAATCCTAATCTATCATAAATATCTTTTTTGATCGCTTTAGCAATATCAACAGCAAGAGGTATATTTTTTTTGTTTACAGAAACATCTAAAAATGCTTCATCCAGAGCTAGAGGCTCTATGATATCTGTATATTCGTGAAAAATTTCATGTATCTCTTTGGATATGGATTTATAATGCTCCATACGTCCCCGCACAAAAATCAAATCAGGACACAATTTCTTTGCTTTCATTGAGGAGATTGCTGAATACACGCCAAATTCTCTAGCCTCATAACTAGCTGCTGCAACAACTCCTCGTTCCTCTTCACGTCCAACCACTAAGGGTTTTCCTCGAAATTCAGGATTGTCTCGTTGTTCAACAGAAGCATAAAATGCATCCATATCGATATGTATAATTTTTCTTTCCACGTCCCTCAAAGATAGAGGCTTTTTGCATATATTTAGCGTACTTATTGTTAATTAAAATATCCCCCTATCAAGATAGCACCTAAAATGGTAGCTCGACTGGGGGATATAATCACAACAACTTTAGTCGTTCTTGTTTTTAACTATCTTTTCAGAATGCACGCTTTCGTCCACTGGTAGAGTTACGTGCTTCAGTTTGCCTTTTTGATTGAGTAGCAGATTGTTTCTCATTTGCTCGTTTACGGCTATCGCTACGCGCTTGCATACTCTCTCGTTTTGATTCGTTCTTCTTTTGAACAGCACTACGAACCTTCTCCATACTAAAGGCTTTGCTTCCTGCTGCAACAGGGATCTGCTTACCTATTAGCTTTTCAATATCCTTCAACATGGGTACTTCATCGGCATCACAAAATGATATAGATACACCTGTTCGACCTGCACGACCTGTACGACCAATACGATGAACATAAGTTTCAGGAACATCTGGCATCTCGAAATTGACAACGTGACTCAAATGGTCTATATCAATTCCTCTAGCTGCTATATCTGTTGCAACCAATACCCTAGTAATGCATTCCTTGAAATTTGTCAAAGCCCGCTGACGTGAGCTTTGGCTTTTATCCCCATGAATTGCTTCGGTTTTAATATTTGCCTTAGACAAAGTACGTGCTACATTATCAGCACGATGTTTTGTACGAGTAAATACAAGAATTGATTCCATCTTGGAGTCTTTTAATAGATCCTTCAATAGATTCAACTTCTCTTTTTTATCTGTAAAATATAGATGTTGTTCTATCTTGTCTACTGTTGACGAAGTAGGTGTAACCTCAACTTTATGTGGGTTAAAAAGAATTGTATTTGCCAATTTCTCTATTACAGGGGGCATTGTGGCAGAAAAAAACAAGCTTTGTCTTTTTTTAGGTAGTAAGGGAACAATACGTTTTATATCGTGAATAAAACCCATGTCTAGCATGCGATCAGCTTCATCCAGAACAAAATATTCAAGTTTATTGAATTTTATAAATCCTTGGCTAATTAAATCGATCAATCGCCCTGGCGTAGCTATTAACACATCAACACCCTGCCTTAAAGCATCTGTTTGAGGCTTTTGACCTACACCACCAAAAATGACCGTGCACTTCAAATTTGTATAACGACCATACTCTTTAAAGCTCTCATTTATCTGTATGGCCAATTCTCGAGTTGGAGTTAATACCAGTGCTTTTATACCTGAATTACGACCAATATCATCAGACTGATAAAGACGTTGAATTATCGGAATTGAAAATGCAGCCGTTTTACCTGTTCCTGTTTGAGCACAGCCTAATAAATCTGAACCTTTTAAAATTACTGGAATTGCTTCTGCTTGTATTGGAGTTGGAGAAGTGTAACCTTTCTCTGAAAGCGCCTTACTTATAGGGGCTATTAAATCTAAATTGTCAAATGTCATTGAATTGCTATATAAATACAAAAATAAGAGTTCACCTAGATGAATTCTGGCAAACTCTTAAAAAAAATCTGTTTATTGGACGTAAAGATAATACTTTTATTGAAATATCAGTGATTTATCATTTAAAACTCCTCTTGTATGTTTCAGTAAGAGCACCTTTGATCTCTTATTTCAACTCCTCAAAAGGATAAACAGTTATTCCTTCTGCTTCCCAATCTTTAACGATAGGCTTTAAACGCTTCACAAAATTGTCGTAGTTTTTTACATCTAAATTCGTCCAACCAATCTCTGCATAAGCTGCAAGACGTGGAAAAGTTTGTCTTTCAATATCTTTTACTGTTGGAGTCCATTCTGTCCACATTTGACAACCTGAACCGATAATATTTTTATGATAGGCTTTATCTAATCCACGAGGAATAGGATTAAAATCATAGGCTTTTTTCAGTGTAATATTCTTATGTCCATAATCTAAATAGGTGGATGTGTGAAGAGAATTGACAAGTCTATACCCTTGTTTTGCAGCTGATACAAGTTCTTTCAAATCACCTTTCCAAAATTGAACCACTACATTAGGAGCAATTTTTGTAGATGCTTCTGAAAATTTAATTTCACCAACATGCAAGTTTTTCCCTAAAATCTCATTCCACCCCATCATACGACACCCTTTTTCCTCTATAAACCGAGACATCATATTGGTACATTCAATCTGAATATCCATAAAAGATGAATATCCTTTTGCCTTTTTATGAGCTATCATATCTGCATCAACTTCCCACTGATCAAAGCGAACCTCATCTCCTCCAATATGTATCACATCGGTCTCAAACAATTCAATAACCTCTGAAACAACATTTTTCAAAAATTCTTGAACACGTGGATCAATAACATCGTAGGTGTAGTAATGTTTCCCAAATTTAACTGGCACTTCTATTTGCTCATTTTTTGTGCTAAGCCAAGGATAGGCAGCCACTGAAGCACTGGCATGACCAGGCATCTCAATTTCAGGAATGATTTTTATATGCCGCTCTTTAGCGTATTTCAAGATTTCTTTGATTTGCTTTTGCGTATAAAATCCTTCGTGTGGCACTCCTGATGTTTTACCACTACCCCAAGTTCCAATTTCAGTGTCCTTGCGCTTACTTCCAATCTCCGTCAGTTTTGGATATTGCTTAATCTCTATTCTCCAACCAGCATCATCTGTTAAATGCCAATGAAAAACATTCATTTTAAGCTCAGCCATCACATCCAGTAAACGATACACTTCTTGCTCTCCAAAGAAATAACGAGATTCATCCAACATATAAGAACGCCAAGAAAAACGAGGCTTATCTTTGATCTCCTGAGAAGCCAAAACGATTTCCCCCTCTTGCTTTCCAGCATCCATCAATTGTAAAAGAGACTGTACACCATAAAAAATACCAGTAGCATCGGAACCAGTGATTGTAATCCCTTTTTTAGTGATATCCAGTAAGTACTCTTCTTTGTCCATATCAGCATCCTGCTGCACAATCAAATTTAATTGTGCACCTGATTTCTTCTTTTTAGTTTGAAGCTCAAATCTTTCTTTTAACTCAGGAGTCAAGTAGTTTAAAACTTTTTCAGCACCAACCTCATGGATACTAACTGATTTCTTTAGCGTCAATGTCCCTTCGGTCATTTTCACACTGTTAGGCATTGGAAGCACTACTTCCTTTGCACTCTGCGCACGACCTGCCACTTGAAGCACAATCAAGAAGGCGATTAATAATGATGATAATTTCAACATATATTTTAAATTTATTTGTTTTTATTCAGTTCAAAAGTAATCGTTTTTTTAACATAACAACGAACAAATAAAAAAAACATTTCTAACAACCTATTCGCATTTATACTGTTTATTTACCCCTTTGAGATGATGGTTCCTTTGATTCCTTTAATGACGGAAGGAGTGCTTTCGAAGAGCTTGGCACAATCGCAGGTGGCACTGCAATAATCCAATCCCACCTCTTAGTAGCAGCCGTTAAAATATCTGTACCTAAATAATAACGATCCTTCCCTTTTAACTGTCCATCGGGGTATTTCATACGCTTACTATCTGGGTCATACACTTCAAAGTAAAGTTTATTGTTTGAATAAATATACCCTTTCACAATAATAAAATGCCCAGAGTTAATCTTATGACTAAGATATTTATGCATTCGAAATGCCGCTGGATTACCTGCTGACTTTGTGAAATATCCATCATACATATCTAAACATAAAATCGCGATACAACCTGAATCAATTACAGTTTTTAGATTTACTAGAGTATTAAATTTATAGTACTTGGGGGTAGTACCATACTTTTCTAGGTATGCCTTTATATCCTGAGTCCGCCAGCACTCGCCCTCTGGTTTTATTTCCGATCTAGCACCTTGAACTGTTCTGTTTAAAGATTCATTATACCACTTTAGTACCATTATTGAAACAGTTGGACCACAGTTATTTGATTCATATGCTCCTGTTCCTAATTGATCAATATACCACTCATAGCTACGATTATGGCTCTTGCGATCACCAATCGGAGATGTTAATCCCCACGATGATAGTGCTATTTGTGTTAAAGTTATCGTCTCTGTCGAACCTTCTGTGGTTATTGTAACCGTTGCAGTTCTAGGAGTGGGAGTAGTGTTAATCGTGGCATTGATAGTAAATTGTGAAGCTCCACTAGTCTCTCCTATTTTATTAGTTATGATACACCAATCGGTGTTATCACCAGTAATAGAAAGACTCCAAACCTTTGTAGAATTAAAGTTTATTACTTTGCTATCACCAGATCGGAAGAGCGTCGTGTAGGGAAAGAGTGTT
>CAMRAP010000048.1 GCA_947039985.1 uncultured Odoribacter sp. | reverse complement strand
ATACAGATAAAATTTCTTTTTTAGATAAGGGTGCAGAGGTATGCTTGTGGTTCTATGATTAAAGAATAGATATCAAAAAAATGACGCAAAGAAATTACATGAATTTCTCTCGATTTTGCATTTTAGTTAGTCCTACGAGTAAGAAAATGAGACTGACAAAAAGAATCAGTAATCGGTTATCAAATATCGTATCGTAGAAAATTTGTTCGTTACTATTTACAGGAACATTAAATGGATTTAGGAATAGATTCCACATACTAGTCCTTAAGATCTGCCCTAAAATCATCAGGGAAAAGCCTAAAATAATGACCAATACAGCCGTTCCATTCCCATTTCGTATAATTGTGCTAAGCATAAAGCAGAGCATCCCCGTGAAGAGTGCAGGTGCCATTACTTGATAAGTCAATTCAAAAGGTGGAACCTCTACAACAATCCAATTGGTAATCGTTGCCAATAAAAATGTCAAGACAAAACAGATGACATAGGCTATCAATAGTCTAAACATCCACACTTTATACCGATAGTTGGGAATACCAAATATGACCTCTATAATTTTATTATCTTGATCATTTTGGACGCCAAAGCAAGTGGGGTAAAAAATGAGAAGAATAGAGGGAACTAACAATATTTGATAGGCTGTTGCTGCGGTAATTTCATCGTCAGAAAATATATTCAAAGCTACCATCAATATGTAGAAGCCAATAGCACTTAAAACAAAATATATAAACTTATTTCCGAATATAATTTTAATATTATATCGAGTTAATTGAATGATGGGAATAATATATGCTTTCATTTTCCTTCTTTATTACGTAATAATCTCTTCCTTATTTGCTATTTTAATACCTCTTAGTAGCCAAAGATAGGAGTCTTCGAGTAGTGGTATTGATTTTATAGCATTAGGAACAGGTTGTGTTTCAGATAGACATCGGACTTTAATATTTTCACCATTGCGAATATGGTGAACTAAAAGTAGTTTTGATGACAATTGTGGAAATTCACTAGCTGGAATTTCAAATGTCCAAGTAACATCATCAGCAATCTTTGCCATTTCGATAGGTGTTCCATGGTATTTTAGCGAGCCTTTATTGATGACAGCAACTTGATTACAGGAACTGGCAATATCTTCAATAATATGAGTAGAGAAGATAACAATTCGTTTGCGCGATAGCTCCACCAGTAAATTACGGAATCGGATACGCTCGCGAGGGTCAAGACCTGCTGTTGGTTCATCTACAACTAAGATACGTGGTAAATTAAGTAGTGTTTGTGCAATACCTATGCGTTGTTTCATCCCACCAGAAAAGCCGCCAATTTTCTTGTCTTTATTTTCAAACATATGGACAGCCTCTAGGACTTCAGTGATTCTTTGCTTTCTCAGTTTAGAGATATAGATCCCTTTGAGTAGGGCTTGATATTCCAAATATTCCCATGCAGTCAGATTTTCATACATTCCAAACTCCTGTGGTAAATATCCGATCAAGCCTTGTAGTTCCTCCCGTTTCTTTTGAGTGTCTATACCATTAATAAAGATTTTTCCATAGCTTTGTTCAAAGACACCACAAATAATGCGCATAATCGTTGTCTTTCCAGCTCCATTAGGACCAAGCAAACCGAACATCCCTGTGTGAATATCCATCGATACAGCACTTAAAGCTTTAAATGGTTTCTTCTTAAGACCGATAAAAGGCATTTTTGTAGATGCTTTATAAAGTGTTTTTCTCAACATCCTAAATTTTCCTTCGATCAAATTGATGTTGATATTTTTATTTTGAACCTTATTGGATAAATAGCGCGCAGCTATACCCACATACCATAGTATTCCCAAAAGGATAACTAGAGGTAGACTGGAGAATTTAGATGCTGCCCAAGCTAAAGTGCAAAAAGGGGTTAGGTAGTAGAAAGAGTTCCCCAAAAATTGTAAAATTTTAGAACAGATAAGTTTATTCTGTGCAGCAAAATATTTACCGAAGATGGTCAAAATTTGTGAGATTAGCATCCAGGTGGCTATGGCAAAAAAGATGGCCCAAAAACTCAAACTCTGATAAAAATAGGTAAAATAAATCATAAATGCAGTCACAGGAACTAGCCAAACAATAGGATGTAGGGATTTGAATGTAAGATAATCTTCCGTCAATCCTAAGCGTTCACGAACTTGGGATCCTTGCGCCCATTCTCGAGCAAATTCATTAGGTCGACCATATATCTTAACAAGGTTGCGTATGGATATATGTATCTCTTCATCGAAAGAAATGATCTGACTATTTGCTTGTCGAAGACTACTTTCCATAAACCAAGTTGCTGTAGGAATGAGAATAATAGCTCCAATTAGATACCCCAAACGCTCAAGTAAACTGTTGGTGAAAAAGTAGATACCAATTGTGGCTATAATCAGCAAGGCTATTTGCACTATTTTCATAAATAGACTTTGTGTGCGTAAACGGCGAAGTGCATCTTCAAGACCAGAATATAGTGTTGGAATGATGATTAGCGTAAGCAATGTACTCATTGTAAGACCACCAATAACAGTTATGGCAAATGGAGCTCCTAAGCCAGAAACAAACTCACCTTTCCCCATGGCTAGTGGAAACATAGCTACAATGGTGGTGATGGCTGTAATAAGAATGGGACGTAGGCGAGAAATGCCCGAAATCATAATTGCTCTAGGCTTTCGGAATCCCTGTTTGCGTAGCTGTACCGTGTAATCAATGAGAATGATACTGTTGTTAACAACAATACCGATCAGAATGATAATACCAATCATGACGTTTGCATTCTGCCATGAATTACTAGTAAATAATAAGGCAAGTAGCGAGCCAATAATGGCTAAAGGGATAGCAAACATAAGCACGATAGGAGCAACAATAGATTCAAAAACTGAAGCTAAAATCATATATATGAGTAGGAATGCAGCTAAGATTAAAAAAGTGAATTCACCCGTTTCATTCTCTTCGTGAATAATTTCGACAGCTAATCCACTGGGTACATCTGTATTTTGAATGAGTTCATCCATCTCTAAACGAGCTGCTTCCAAAATGCTTTTAGAGTCATTTATTTCAGAATTAAAGCGGTAATATATTGAAACTTCTTTATCTTGATTTATTCGAACGATATTGCCTTGCCCCCAAGTGAGGTTGATTCTACTAAAGTTTCGGATCTCTGTAAGTGATTTATTTGCATTTTTCACCTCCAAGCGGCGTAAATCATCAAGGGTACGTACAGGATCTTCGTATTCTTCATTCTCTTTTGCTTTTTCTACCAGTTCTTTATCCTTGATGATGATATCATATTCTTGATCATCAGTTTTATATTTGATAGAGGTTTTATTCTGTGGTTTAAAATTATTCAATTCAGTAAGCACATTTTGTGGAGTAATATCGTGTACTCCCATTAAATATTGGTCGAAATAAATACGAGCTTCTGGTTTTCCTGGTGAATAGCTTACATAGGCATAACTAATATTTGCTAACTCTTCTATTTGAAACTTAATTAATTCAGCCAGATTTGTCATACTTTCAAAATCTTGTCCCTTAATGACAACTTTTTCTCGTTGTGAGCCCATTCCCATTTTTTTCAAGAGAGCTGAACCTGCCCCCATCATCATATCTCCACCTTTGCCTTGAAAGTTTTGACTGCTTTCCATGGCTTCAAAACTGACCCGATAAATTCTTAAATCGTGGGCTTTCTCAATGAGGCTATTTTTTAGCTGTTCCAGTGTTTGATCGTTGATCTTTTCAAAGTCTTCTTTTAATTTAATCGTAATATTAGCATCTTCTGCATATATTTTAGAGCTATATTGCTCTATTTCAGCGACATTATTCAAAAAAGCCTCATAGCCTCTAATTGCCTTGTCTGTAGCTTTAAGTGTATTTCCAGACGAGAAAGTTATGTATATATTGAAAGTATCAGTTTGGATATCTTTCAAAGTGTTCATCGTGAATGTTAGTGTAATAACTACCGTGATAATTAATAATAAGATGGATGAAAAGATAATCGTAGCAGGTCTACGGAGACTCATTTTCAAAATAGCGATGTACACTTGTACGGGTCGGCTGTGGATGGATAACTCACTAAAATTAACATTCTCTCCTTGCTTTTTCATAAACTGATTGACAGCCATTGGTATCAAGAGTAGTGCAACAACTAAAGAAACAACTAAAGTTGTGATGATAGATACTCCGATATGTTGCCCAATCAGTTTCAATAAATAGTCATCAGAAAATAAAAAAGGTAAAAATACAGTTATGGTGGTTAGGGTGGCTGCAATGATAGCTTTTGTAACCTCCTTTGTTCCACGTATTGCTGCCTCTTCGCTGGACATTCCAATCGCTCTAAGTCGAAAAATATTTTCCATGACAACTACAGAGTTGTCTAATAGCATTCCAATGGCTAGCGCAATTCCTGTTAAGGTGAGAATATTGATACTTATATCAAAGAAATAGAAAAAATAAAAAGCTGAAAACACAGAAATAGGGATAGCAAAAGCAATAAAAGTAACAATTTTAAAATTTCGAAGGAAAAGGTAGAGGATAAAAATAGCTAAAATAGCTCCATAGATTCCTAAATCAATAATTGTATTGATATTATCACTCATTGTTTCGGCAACATCCAGATCAATTTTGATGTTCACTCCCTTGGGAGCCAGATCAATGTTTAATTGATCAATCTCTTTGCGTACACGATCTGAAAGGTCAATAATATTGACTAGTGGTGATTTGGCTACGATACAAGTAATAACCTCTTTACCGTTTATGCGTGAATAATTTTCATCTTCCTTGATACCAAAATTAATTTCAGCAATGTCTTTTAGTAGGATAGGGCCCTCTGCAACGACAATATGTCCCAGATCATCTGTTTCAAGATACTCTGCCGTTACATTGACAAAATACTGTTTAACATTTCGATAGACAGAACCAGCAAAGGTCTTTTCAGACATATTTTTGCTGATTAATGAGCTAATCTGTGATGATGTGATATTCAGTGCTTTACATTTTTCTTTTTCAAGTAGAATTTCGATACTCTTCTGTCGTCCTCCCATAGGCATTACTGAAGCCACACCATCCGTATTTTCAAGTACGGATACGATATCTGCATCAGTGATATTTCTAACATAGTCAATGTCGTCATCCCCCAATACTTGTAGTGTCATAAATTGAGCATTAGCAATCCCGCTACTTGATTTATTGACGCTTATGGTAAAGTCTTCTGGAAGATTTTGAGTCTTGCTTTTGATTCTTTCTTCTAGTTTAAGAAAGGCATATTTGATATCAACATTTTTAGAATAAGATACTGTAATACGCGCATTTCGAGTCGTGATGCGTGTATCAATTTCACTAACACCTTCCATTCCACTGATAATACCTTCTATAGGAATAACAGCTTGATTCTCTATATACTTTGGATCTAACTCCATTTTGGCGTTGATACTTACGTAGATCGTAGGAAGCTCTGCATTTGGATAGAGCTCCATAGGTAAGTATTTAGACGAAAATAATCCCATCATCGTTAAACCGATGAATAGCATAGAGATTAGGACTTTACGATTGATTAATTTCTTCATCTTTTTTTATCAAAGATATAATAAACACATGGGATTACGACTAAGGTCATAATGGTAGATGTTACAAGTCCACCAATTACAGTAACTGCCATAGGAGAGCGTAATGAAGCACCTTCACCAAATCCAAAACACATTGGTAGCAAAGCTAAAATAGTAGTTAAGCTTGTCATGATAATGGGGCGTATTCGTTGTTGAGCAGCCGTTTGTATCGCCTCACTTAAATTTAGTCCTTCTGCTTTTAGTTTGTTTGCTGCATCCACCAATAGAATAGAGTTATTTACTGCAATACCTGCTAGCATGATGATACCGATAAATGCCATCATATTGAGTGAAATATCTGCTAATAGGAGGGCATAAATACAGCCAACTCCTGCCAATGGGATTGTCAATAAAATAGTGAATGGATGACGTAGTGATTCAAATTGTGAAGCCATAACCATGTAAACAAGCACTATTGAAAGGAGCAAGGCAAATGATAAGCCATTGAAGGATTCTGCTCGTTTTTCCTCTTCTCCTGTAATTTTTGCTGAATATTTTGCAGGGAATTGTACTTTTTGAAGCATAGCCCTTATTTCAGGTGTCACTCCGCTAAGTGTATGTCCTTTTTCCAACATAGCTGTTACAATACCAATACGATTTTGATTATTTCGATTGATTTCTTGTGGAGCTGAAGTAATTGAAATTTCTGCGATCTCACTCAAGCGATATTTTTTGTCACCTTGGTTGATTTCAAGACTTTCCAATTCAGAAAGAGGCAGTTCTGGAACACGAATTTCAATATCAATGGGTTCGCTTCCAGATTCAAAAGAGCCAGCAGTTGTTCCATTCAGTTTGTTTTTTATTTGAGATGCAACAGAAGCGATATCAACCCCATAGATTCCACTTTTAAGGCGATCAATAGAAACATTAACCTCTGGTGCTCCTTTTTCCATGGATGTTTGAATTTCGTAAATGCCAGAAATAGAGGAAATATTAGTTTTGATCTCATCACAAAGACTTTCTATTATCTCTAACTCATCCCCTTTAATCTCTATTACAACTGGTGCTCCTTGATTGCCTAGAACATTCTGTAAGGCTGATTGTTCTTTCTCAAAAGAAATTTCAACTCCTTCAGGCATTGTGTAGCTATTACTTAGACTGTTGATAATATAGTCAGTTCCTTTATTTACATTGTCTTTTAGTTTAACTCTGATTTCAGCTTGGTTGTCAGTCTCTAATTTACCATCAGATTGACTCTCTGTATTAGATGGTCCTACTTGCGTAAAGATCCATTCAAGATTATCACCTGCTATGTCTGTGATAATTGCTTCAAGTGTGCTAACGGCATTATCTGTACTCTGAAGTCGAGTTCCAGGTTCTAAAGTGACAAATGTAGAAAATTCTTTGGATTCTGCTTTAGGCATAAATTCCATATTTAACAGTGGAATTAGCATATAACTTCCAATCACTAGTATGAGTGCTGTTGTGATCACTGCATAACGATTCTTTAGTAGTTTTCCGACAAAATTTCCATATCCTTTGATCTTTACTGAACCCTGACTAGCTGTTGATTTAATAAATCGAGAGGCTAGCATAGGCATAAGTAATATGGCAACAAATAGCGAAGAGAGTAAAGAAAAAGAAACCGTCCAAGCTTGTTCTTTAAATAATTCACCTGCAGCTCCTTGAATATATACTATTGGAAGAAACACTACAATAGTTGTCAGTGTTGAAGAGGTAATTGCTCCTGCAACTTCAGAAGTCCCTTGTATAGCTGCTTCTTTAGGTGATAATCCATTTTCAAGATTGCGATAAATATTTTCTGTTACAACAATAGCATTATCAATCAGCATACCCGCACCCAATGCTAAACCGCCCAGTGTCATGATGTTGATGCTAAGCCCATTAAAATACATGAGATTAAATGTTGCAATGATTGATACGGGGATAGATACACTGACGATTAAGGTGGTGTTTATTCTGCGTAGGAATAAATAGAGGATAACCATAGCCAAAAGTATACCCATAATGGCTGAATCCTTTACTTCACCAATGGAGGCTCCAATAAAATCACCTTGGTTACTGATCACATCAAATTGATATCCTGGCATGCTTTTTTGTAATTCATCCAGTTTCAAACGAACGTTATCAACAGCTTGCATGGTGTTGTATTTATGCTCTTTATAAATGCTAATACTTAAACAACGCTCTTGATTGTAGCGAACTAAATTTTTGGGGTCTTTATTTTTCAGTGTAATATCTGCAATATCTTTTAGATATATGGGAGATTTTACATTTGAGGTAGATGATTTTGATGCAGTTGGTTGCTTAAAAGCAACAATAATATCACCAATGTCTTCTAGGCTCTCTAATAGATTAACGCCTTTTATCGTGTATTGACGATCTTCATTCACAACAGTTCCACCAGAGACATTACGATTCATACTTTCTATCTTGGCGGCAACGGCATCTGTAGTCAGATTGAATGCTTCCAGCATATACGAGTTTGTTTTGATCTCTATATATGCTTCTTCCTCTCCATTGACTTGAATATCTGCAACACCATCTAAACGTACAAATTCACTTCGCATATAGTTTTCTGCTATATTCCGAAGTTCATTCATGTCTTTAATCTCCTTGTGGCTCATTGAAAGAATCATAATAGGAGTGGTGTTGGCGTCATAACGAGAAACCGTAATAGAAGTAATATCCTTGTTTTGACCAATTTGCGACATGCTACGTTGAAGTTCTAAGAATGCAGCATCCATGTCTTGATCCCAACCATACTCTACGGTAACGGATGCTCCACCTGCTTTGCAACTACTTTGCACGTCTTTTACACCTTCCTGGCGAGCAGCAAGCGCTTCTATTCTTTCTGAGAACTGTCTTTCGATCTCTTCGGGGGGATACTCACCAGCTTCCAGCTCTATGTAAAGGGCTGGATTTTTTAAATCAGGAAATAGATCTGTTCCCAATTTGTTATATGAGATGATACCCAGCAGACACACCCCTAGTGTAATCATTAGTACACTAACTGGATATTTCACTGCGAATTTTATGATTCCCATGGTATAATAATTAGGATTTATTTACTTCATTATTTTTACTTTGCTCTTATTCCTTAACCATTCATGGCCTTTTCGAACGATTTTATCATTGGCTTCTAGTCCGCTGACAACTTCAATATAATTCTCATCACTGATACCTGTTTGAAGAGTCTTTTCGATAGCACTATTGCGATCTATCGTATAAACAATTTTATTTCCATGGTTGTTTTTAAGCAGTTTTTTAGGGACTGTCAATATAGAATCTTTACGAATGGTGATAATATCAGCTTTGGCAAACATTCCAGGGCGTAGTTTTAATTTAGGATTATCAATTTCAATATATCCTGAAAATGTTCTAGTATCTTCATTTAAAGCAGGGGAAAGTTGTGTTAAAATACCTTTAAGCACCTCTTTTTTGATATTATAGTTCGTGATGTGAACATTCTGTCCGACGGTTAATTTAGTTAATGTATTTTCAGGGAATTCAGTCTCAATATACATTTTGCTATAATCCATGATATCTACAATCTCACTTCCAGAAGGTACTTCTACACCTGGTGTAAGATATGGTAAATCAACAATAACGCCTTGAAATGGAGCTGTGATATTTAACTGTTCCAATTTGATATAAGCATTTTCTAAAGCCAATTTCGCATTGATATAAGCATTTTCAGCATTGTTTACATCCTTTTGAGTGGCTCCGCCCTTTTCCAGTAGTGTCTTTTGCCCTTCCCACTCTTTCTCAGTAATTAGAATTTGCAACTTTTTACTTTCCAATTGAGTATTATTTTCATGTTCCTTATTTTCAAGGCGAACAATAACTGCTCCTGATTCAACCGCATCTCCTAGTTGGTAAGCTTTACCTGTTTTTGGATTTTTTTGTAATCTATAAAGACCAGCAATTTCTGATTTGATCTCAATCGTTTTAGTAGCCTTAGCTGTTCCAGTTGTTGTAATATATTCTTCAATGCTTCTGTGCTTTACATCTTCAAGCCATACAGGTGTTACACTATCGCTAGCAGGATTATTATTCTTATTATTACATGAAAAAAACATTAATCCTATTGTAATAATTCCAGTGATTTTTAGGGCGTTATTCATATGTTTATAATTTATATATTGTTCAAAAATAGTCATTTAAATGGGTTCGATTTTATTTTAAAAGTTCTATAGGTAAATAAGATGTATTGGTCTCAAAATCCCAAAGAGTTTGTATCTTTAAATTAAGAAGTTCTATTTTATACTTGATAATAGCATCTGTATAGGCTTGCTTGGTCTGAGTGAGCTGTGTTTGATATTGTTGTAATTCGATACCCGTAAGATTACCGTTTCGATATTTCTCTAAATTGATATCGTAAGTGCGTTCAGCATTATCTATCGTTTTCTTTTTGATTTCAATTTGGCGAATCAAAGTGGGTAGGTTTCGACAAATTTGAATGACATTAATGGTAATGTCTTTTTTTTCCTCAGTAAAATTGATTTCATTGGATTCCATGGCTAACTCGCTAGATTTTACGCGTGCTTTTTGTGCTCCCCAATCGAAAATAGGTATAGCTAAACTAATGCCAATCTGTTCGTTATCAGTTGGATTATCATACATTGAGTTGACTTTATC
>CAMRAP010000047.1 GCA_947039985.1 uncultured Odoribacter sp. | reverse complement strand
CGAGATTCTCCGGAGTGACTGGAGTTCAGACGTGTGCTCTTCCGATCTATATGGGAACTTTCGTCCGCATCCAAATGCTTTGGGAGATACTTTGATGATAGGAGGGCATTGGGCACGCTTATATTCGTTGTGGTTGACCATTCCTATTATTTTGTTGACGGTATCTTTGGGATGACCTTTTGCCATAATTTTTTCAGCGGATAGATTCTCCTCTATATATAGTTTTAAAATGGCATCTAGTTGGTCATATTCTGGCAGACTGTCTTGATCTTTTTGATTGGGGCGTAGTTCGGCAGAAGGGGATTTTGTAATGGTGTTTTCGGGAATAATTTCATTTTTCCGATTGATGTATCTAGCCAAATTATAAACATCTGTCTTATACACATCGCCAATAATGCCAAGTGAACCGCATAAATCGCCGTATAATGTGCCATAACCTACAGCAGTTTCGCTTTTATTTGAAGTATTTAATGCGATATAACCATATTTATTCGACATAGCCATGAGCAGCATTCCTCGGATACGAGCTTGTATATTTTCTTCTGCAACATTAAATTCTTCTCCCTCAAATAGGGGTTGTAGCGTGTTTAAATATTGATCATATATCGCCTTGATAGGAGTGATTTTATAAGGCATACGGATGTTTTTAGCTAGAGATTCAGCATCTGAAAGCGAGTGATCGGTAGAAAAACAAGATGGCATCAATAGTCCCATAACATTTTCTGCACCTAAGGATTCTGCAACAAGTGCTGCTATAACGGCAGAATCAATACCTCCCGATAGGCCGAGTATTGCTTTTTTAAAACCATTTTTGTTGAAATAATCCTTGATGCCAAAGCACAGTGCTTTATGTAGCAATGCCATTTTATCAGTTGGCTTTTGGGGGAGAGGAGGCATGCCTCCTAATTTATTCGTATCCACTACTTGGAAATCTTCAGCAAATTCCTTTAAACAGGAATTGACATAGCCTTTACAATTAGCTGTCATTGAATTTCCATCAAACAGAATAGAGGTATATCCTCCGCAGTGGTTAATAGAGATGATATTTTTATTATATTGTCGGGCTAGATTCGAAAGGGTCTGTTTTTTATTGTTTGCACTTTCAGTTGTAAATGGAACCATTCCAATGTGGATCACAAAGCTGTCTGTTTTTTCAATAAATTCAGCCTCATACTCATCAAAAATAATGCGTATGTTTTGACCTTTATACTGAATAGGTGTATTGTCTTCACCTGCAATAAAATGGCGGCTTTCATTAAAAATATCGTAATCGCTAAGAATGTTTTTATGCACACCGTCAACAACCTCACCTTTTTGAATAAAGTAGGCTGAGTTATACATGATACCATTTTGAATATCTAAATTAGGACCTCCGATAATGACAGCCAGATGACCACATTGCAGTGCTATATTTTCAATTGCAAGGCGACAAGCATTAATGAACTCCTCATTTTCTAAATGATCTAGCGGTATGGCTCCGCAGATGGCTAGTTCTGGAAAGACAATCAGTTCTGCTTTCGTTTTTTGTGCTTGCTGTATAGCCGAAATGATTTTCTGACTATTTCCTTGTATATCTCCAGCTTTATAATTGAGTTGTGGTAGTGCTATTTGCATAAAATTTGTTTTATCTTTGCCACAAAAGTACAGTTTTTAGAATCAAAGTAATTATAAAATACTATGAAGTTTATTCTTGTTGTCATAATTTTAGTTATATCCCTGGGAGGATGTGAGCAGGAGAAGCATCCCAATGTCAAGAGTTTGGTCAAGGACGTAAAGATTGAACGTTTGGATAGAGACGTCTTTGCACTGGATACCCTAAATCCCAATGTAAAAGATTTATATCAAAAATACGGAAGATATTTTGATGTTTATGCTCAGGGTGTATTAAATTTAGGGTCGGTAAAAAGTCCTGATTTTCCTGAATTGTTAGGTGTGTTTATAAAAGATCCTTTGATGCGAGAGCTTGCCGATTCTGTTGCTGTTACTTATGGAGAACTGGATCAACAGGAGGAGCAATTGTCTTGGGCTTGGGCTTATTATTCCTATTATTTCCCCGAAAAAGTGATACCACAGATATATACTCATATCTCAGGATTCAATCAATCGGTGATTGTTGATAGTGCAGCAATTGGTATTGCTCTAGATAATTACTTAGGGGAAAAATGTGTTTTTTACGATCTATTAGCTAATCCTATTCCCATGTATGCTCGTCGGAAAATGACCCGTGGCGATATTATACGGGATGCTTTGACAGGATGGTGTAATATTGAATTTGTATTTAGTCCTAAGAAAAATGATTTGCTTAGTGGTATGATATATCAAGGAAAGATTGTTTATCTTCTAGAAAAATTATTTCCAAATGCACCAGAAAATTGGTTGTTAGGCTTCAGTCGTGAACAAGAAAAATGGTGCATAGATAATGAAGAACCAATGTGGAGTTTTTTAATTGAAAATGAATACCTGTTTTCAACTCAACAACAATTGATTCTGAAATATTTAAATGAAGCTCCTTTTACATCAGGCATGCCTAAGGAATCGCCAGGAAAAGCAGTGGTGTGGAGTGGGTATCAAATTGTAAAATCCTATGTCGAGAAAACAGAGGCGACTTTAGAAGCCTTAATGCAAGAGCAAGATTATCATAAAATATTGCGACTTGCAGGGTATAGGCCATAAAATGTTTCAAAATGGACAAACAAGAAGTCAGGAGATATATTCGAGCATTGAAAAGTGATTACTCTTTAGCGGAGAAGAGAGGGAGGTCAAAATCTGTATGGGAGAATGTGGAGCAGAGTGAGCCGTTTAAAAATGCTAAGGTCGTGCTAGCATATTGGTCGATGGATGACGAGGTGTTTAGTCATGATTTTGTGTCTAAATGGGCAGAACAAAAAGTGGTGCTATTGCCTTGTGTATGTGATGAAAACCTAGAGGTTAGGCGTTTTGAAGGGAAGGATCGCTTGTCTTTAGGCGTAAGGTATTCCATTTTAGAACCTACTGGTGATCTTGTACAAGATTTAGACTCGATAGATCTTATTCTTGTTCCAGGTATTGCTTTTGATACAGCGGGAAACCGTTTAGGTCGTGGCAAAGGGTATTATGACAAGATCTTGAATCAAACGAGGGCTTATAAGATAGGTGTCTGTTTTGATTTTCAGTTGCTAGATAAGGTTCCTATCGAAAGTCATGACGTGAAAATGGATCAAGTTATTTATAGTATATAAAAAAAACGGAGTCTTTTGACTCCGTTTTTTTTTCTCATCGGTGATGATTATGCTTGAGAGATAGCCTCTACAGGACATGAAGCAGAACAAGATCCACAGTCAGTACAAGCATCAGCATCAATTTCATAGTGATCAGCACCCATTGCAATTGCACTTACTGGGCATTCGCTTTCGCATGCTCCACAAGAAATACAATCGTCAGATATTACATAAGCCATTTTATTCTAGTTTTATTGATTAATATGCTGCAAAATTAAAACCAAAATTTGAAAGAAAAAAGTTTTTACTTGGTTTCGTGTCTAATTTAGATGCAATATAATTTGAGCACATTCAAATTAAAAGATATTGAGCGATTTTGTTTGTTGTGGAAGAAAAAATCATTACCTGCTTAATATTTTAAGTATTATGGTAGTTGTGATTAATATATTTACTATTTTTGTACACTGATTTACGGGGACTATTAAAAAAAAATAGTGCAATGGGAAAACAGATTGGCTTAATTCCCCGGAGTCTTGGTCTGTTTTTGAGTAGCACGAAACAAAGATTTATTATGCAAACTTTTGAATTAAACGGAGAGTTAAGAAGTGATTTAGGTAAAAAAGCAACAATTGCTTTAAGAGCAGAAGCTAAAGCTCCTTGTGTATTGTACGGATGTAAAGAGAATGTTCATTTTTCAGTCGTTGAAAAAGACTTACGTAAATTGTTGTATACTCCTTGTGTTTATATCGTGAAATTGAATATTGGTGGAGAAATTTGTGAGGCTATTATGCGTGAGATTCAATTTCATCCAGTAACTGAGCGAGTATTACATATTGACTTTTATCAAATCTCTAATGATAAGCCAGTGGTTATGGAAGTTCCTGTAAAATTGACTGGTTTTGCAGTGGGTGTTCAAGCAGGTGGTAAATTAACACTAGTTGTTAGAAAACTAAAAGTAAAAGCATTACCAGTAAACTTACCAGATGAAATTACATTAGATGTTACAGAATTAGCATTGGGTAAATCAATCAAAGTAAAAGAGTGTATATTTGAAGGTTTTGAAGTGGTTACTCCACCTGAGGTAGTTGTTGCACAGGTTAAGTTGACTCGTGCTGCTCGTGCTGCTGCTAAGGACGCAAAATAGTAAATTATGAAGTATCTTATTGTTGGGCTAGGAAACATTGGCCCAGAATATCAGGATACGCGACATAATATCGGATTTAATGTATTGGACGCTTTTGTAAAGGCGTCCAATACTGCTTTTGAAGCTAAGCGTTATGGAGCGGTATGTGAGGTGAAATTAAAGGGGAGATATTTAATCTTGTTAAAGCCAAGCACTTATATGAACTTAAGTGGTAAGGCTGTTCATTATTGGTTGCAAAAAGAGAAAATTCCAGTCGAGAATATGTTAGTCATCGTTGATGATTTAGCCCTACCTTTTGGAAGTTTACGCTTGAAAGGAAAAGGAAGTGATGGAGGACATAATGGATTGAAAAGTCTCAATGCTTTATTAGGAACTAGTGCGTATGCTCGTTTGAGATACGGAATTGGGAATGAATTTTCGGCAGGGCGACAAGTGGATTATGTGTTGGGGAAATGGGATGAAAAAGAGCAAGAAAATTTGCCTCCTTTATTAGAGAGAGGTAAAGAGACTATCATTAGCTTTGTTCTACAAGGAATGGCAAGAACAATGAATTTTTTTAATACAAAGAAATAATTTTTTTTATCTCATGGCAGAAGGAAAAGTTAGGATCGATAAATGGCTTTGGTCTGTTCGGATTTTTAAAACTCGTTCGTTGGCAGCTGAAGAGTGTGGTAAAGGTCATGTCAAAATAGGCGACATGCACGCAAAGCCATCTAGGGATTTAAAAGGTGGTGAAATAATAAAAGTTAGAATACCGCCTATTGAACGCCATTATTTGGTCAAGCAGTTGGTTGCCCGGAGAATGTCAGCTCAGTTGGCTGTTGATTTTGTAGAAGATGTAACTCCTCCTGAAGTTTTAGCCATTCTAAATGATGCAAAGGCTTTTGGTTTTGAAGTTCGTTCTAATGGATTAGGGCGTCCAACCAAGCGGGATAGGAGGATGATAGATAAGATGAAAGATATTGATGACAAAAACGAGGAGTGATAAGCCATGTTAATAGCAAAAGAGAAAAAAAATAGTAATATTGCTGAGTATATATTATATATGTGGCAAATTGAAGATATATTGCGTGCTTTAAATTTAGATATAGAGCAAGTAAACAAACACATTGTTTCTGGTTTTCAATCCGATGAAGAAACCAGTAAGGAGATCTACGATTGGTATGACAACCTTATAGAGATGATGAAACAAGAAAAGGTGGAGTTAAAAGGTCATATTCAGCCCTTGAAAAACACAGTGGATGAATTAACTGAAATACATTTCTTCTTGCTACACAAGGCGCGTGATCAACGTTATCATCAATTGGTAACAGCTGCTGCTAGCAACTTGGTAGAGTTTCGTCACAAAGCGGATGTTGATGATTCTGTTTCAGACGTGGAATTGGCTTTGAATGCTTTATATGGTAATTTGATGCTTCGACTTCAACAGAAAGAGGTCAATAAAGAGACTGTGGCAGCTATGGAATCATTTAGTAAAATGATAGCCTATTTAGCTACCAAATATAAGCAAATGGAGGAAGAGAATAAAAAATAAAGGTATGAAAATTGTAGTTGTAAATTACGGAGCTGGAAATGTCTTCTCTGTTATGATGGCTTTGAAAAGGTTAGGATATGAAGCAGAACTAAGTCGTAATTCTGTAGTAATCAATTCGGCTGATAAAGTGATTTTTCCAGGAGTAGGTCAAGCATCTGAAGCGATGAAACAACTAAAAGCAACTGGTTTAGATCAACTTATACCTCAATTGAAAATGCCTGTTTTAGGGATTTGTTTGGGTATGCAATTGATGTGTCAGGATACAGAAGAAGAAGATACGGTGGGTTTAAATATTTTTCAACTGAGTGTGAAAAAGTTTGTTGGTGATTATAAGATACCTCATATGGGGTGGAATAATATATATGATTTGAAATCTCCTTTATTCGAAGGTATCGAATCTGGAGAACGGATGTACTTTGTTCATTCGTATTATGTACCTAATAGTGAGCATAGTATTGCTAAATGTGATTACAGTGGAGAGTTTGCAGCAGCTATCCATAAAGATAATTTTTATGGATGTCAGTTTCATCCTGAAAAATCTGCTGATTTTGGCGAAAAAGTGTTGAGCAACTTTTTGAAAATGTAAAACTGAGAAATGATGAAGCTCGCCTGTAGACACGATACCAAAGCGTCTGTTTAAATTGGGCTTATATCTGATAACTTAAAAACAAATTATAAACCGATGAAAATAATACCAGCGATAGATATTATAGATGGAAAATGTGTCCGTTTAACACAAGGCGACTATGAGCAGTGTAAAACCTATTCCGACTCGCCTCTAGAAGTGGCTAAAGCATTTGAAGATGTGGGAATTACACGTTTGCATTTGGTTGATTTAGATGGGGCAAAAGCTGCTGGGGTTGTGAATATCAAGGTCTTGGAAAGTATTTGTCAAGGTACTGGTTTATCTGTTGATTTTGGAGGGGGAATAAAAACGGATGAAGATATTCATCGGGTTTTTAATGCTGGAGCAGATTATGCATGTCTTGGAAGTATTGTACAAACCGATGTTGAAAAGACAAAGTCTTGGATGCAATATTATGGTGGAGAGAAAATAATTCTAGGAGCAGATGTTCTGGATAAAAAAATCTGTACTCACGGTTGGAAAAAAATCACAGAGACTACTATTTATGAATTGATTGCTAACTATGAAGATCAAATACACCATTTGATGTGTACAGATATTTCAAAAGATGGGATGATGGAAGGTCCAGCTATAGATTTATATCGAGAGTTGTTGGAGCGTTACCCTCATATTCATCTAATAGCTTCTGGTGGTGTTAGTTCGTACGAAGATTTACAAGAATTAGCTGAATTAGGTGTAGAATCAGTGATTGTTGGGAAAGCAATCTATGAGAAGAAAATAGGAATGGAGTCATTAAATGATTTTTTATGTTAGCAAAAAGAATGATACTTTGTCTAGATGTCAAAGATGGACGTACCGTAAAAGGAACAAATTTCGGTAATTTAAAAGATGCTGGAGATATTGTTGAGTTGGCTAAGCGTTATTCAGATGAGGGCGCAGATGAATTGGTGTTTTTGGATATCACTGCTAGTCATGAGCGGCGTAAAACGATGTTAACTTGGGTAGAGCAGGTAGCAGAGGCTGTTAATATTCCTTTTACAGTTGGAGGGGGGATCTCTTCAGATTTGGATGTATCTAATTTACTAAGTAAAGGCGCAGATAAAGTCTCTATAAATACTGCTGCTTTGATAAAGCCTGCATTAATAGACACTTTAGCACTTTGCTTTGGGCGACAATGTATTGTTGTGGCCATTGATGCTCGCAAAGAGGATGGTAATTGGAATGTGTATATTAATGGAGGGCGTAAAAAGACAAGCTATGAACTGTTTTCTTGGGCTAAAGAGGCAGAGAGTAGAGGTGCAGGGGAGATCTTATTTACTTCCATGGATCATGATGGGACGAATCAAGGTTTTGCTTGTGAAGCTGTTGCGCGCTTGAGTGAAGAACTTACAATTCCTGTAATCGCTTCTGGTGGTGCTGGGAAAATGGAAGATTTTTATGATGCTTTTACTTTAGGAAAAGCAGATGCTGCTTTGGCTGCAGGTGTTTTTCATTATGGGAAATTGGCAATACCAGATGTGAAAAGATATTTAGATAGCCGGGAAATAGAAATAAGAATTTAATATATAAAAGAGATGCAATTAGAGAATTTAAAATTTGATGAAAAAGGATTGATACCAGCAATCATACAAGATGTAAATACTCGTGTAGTATTGATGTTAGGATATATGAACGAAGCTTCTTTGAAACAGACGCTAGAGAGTGGTAAGGTTTGCTTTTTTAGTCGTTCTCGTCAAAAATTATGGCTGAAGGGCGAAGAGAGTGGTAACTACTTATTACTAAAAGATATAAAATTGGACTGTGATCAAGATGCCCTATTAGTGAAAGCTGAACCAGTTGGACCAACTTGTCACACTGGTGATGATACTTGTTGGAAGGAAGAGAATAGCGAAGCAGATTTTCTATTTACGTTGCAAGGGTTCTTACAAAAGCGTAAGAATGATCCTATTGAAGAGTCATATACAGCTCGTTTAATAGCTGCTGGTATCAATAAAGTGGCTCAGAAAGTAGGTGAAGAGGCTGTTGAATTAGTGATAGAAGCTAAGGATGATAATGAGGAGTTATTTTTGAATGAGGCTGCTGATTTGATGTATCATTATCTTGTACTACTTATCGCTAAAGGTTATAGTTTAGAAGATGTTGTTGCTATCTTAAAAGAACGTCACAAATAGACTTGGGAGTTCAAAATTGATTCGAGAAAACTCTCGATAATTTCGACATAAATCGGTGCAAAAGCATATCAATATTCAAATTATTGGTATGCTTTTTTACATATATGGGCTTTCTCCATTGAATGAGATAAATCTTTGAAGAAGCTCAAAACTCCGAGTCAAATTTCACACTAGATTTCGATGTGTGCAGAATACAGGGTAAAAAATGATCTAAATTTACAAAAAAACACAAAAGTGATAGTGTTGTTCTTTTATTCAAAAAAATAATCATAAGTTTATGGGTGTTTATGTAAGGATTTTTATCATCGCTACAAATATTGCATATATATGCAGTAAAAATTAGAGGTAATAATGTAGCCTGATTTTCAATCATAATTCTGTAAAATTAAGATGATAGAACAATTTATGCCGCAGACGACTTTTGAGTCGCAGGAAGATTTTAAAAAGAATTTTAAAATACAAGTTCCCAAAAATTTTAATTTTGCCTATGACATCGTGGATGCTTGGGCAAAGAAAGCACCAAATAAAAAAGCCCTTTGTTGGACGAACGATAAAGGTGAACATATTGACTTTACTTTTGCAGAGATAAAAGAAAAATCAGATCAAACAGCTGCTTATTTTCAATCCCTAAGTATTGGGAAAGGGGATATGGTGATGTTGATATTAAAGCGTAGATTCGAATTTTGGTTTTCTATTATAGCGCTACATAAGCTAGGTGCAGTGGTCATCCCTGCTACGCATATGTTGACGAAAAAAGATATTATATATCGGGCTAATGCTGCAGATATAAAAGTGATTGTTTGCGTTGGAGAAGAGGAAATAACAAATCATGTTGCAAGTGCTTTGCCAGAGTCACCTTCGGTTCAAAAAGTTGTTTCAATAGGTCCATTTGTACCAGCTGGTTTTGATGACTTCCAAAATGGATTGGCTACTGCTTCTCCCTTTATAAAACCAAGGCATATTAATCACAATGATGATATTTCGCTGATGTATTTCACTTCGGGCACTACCGGAGATCCAAAGATGGTGGTTCATGATTTTACTTATCCGCTGGGACATATTGCAACGGGGTGTTTTTGGCATAATCTACATGAAGATAGTTTGCATTTAACCATTGCCGATACAGGTTGGGGAAAAGCTGTATGGGGAAAGTTATATGGGCAGTGGATTGCAGGAGCAACAGTGTTTGTATATGACCACGAAAGATTTAGTCCAACTGATATGTTGCAGGTGATTCAAGATTATCGCATCACATCACTTTGTGCTCCACCGACAGTTTTTCGATTCTTAATGCGTGAAGATTTAACTAAATACGATCTATCGCATTTGAAATATTGTACCATTGCTGGTGAGGCGCTGAATCCGATTATATTTGACTCTTTTTATGCCTTAACAGGCATTAAGCTAATGGAGGGATTCGGACAGACGGAAACGACATTAACTGTGGCTACCTTTCCTTGGATGGAGCCAAAACCAGGTTCGATGGGAGTTCCGAACCCACAATATGATATAGATTTAATAAATGCAGATGGAGTCTCTGCTGCTACTGGAGAGCATGGTGAAATTATTATTCGTACGGATAAA
>CAMRAP010000046.1 GCA_947039985.1 uncultured Odoribacter sp. | reverse complement strand
CAGGGCAAACGCATGAAAAAAAGTTAACAAGGCTCCATTCCCATCATAGCTATGAGATGTTCGTCTGACCATCCTCCCATCTTCCTTTTTCTTTTGATGCTAGTACCTCCTTTTAACGGTTTATATTTCTTGACCATAGTTAAAACAGTTTTTGCAATGACTGAAAAATTTCGCGGTGAATTCTTCGCTCTTTTTCTTGATGCATCCTCTCCCATGGTTACATCTAACATCCAGTGTAAATTATTTTCAATAGCCCAATGTGCTCTAATTAGAGAGTTAAATCGTTTATTCTCAGTCGTCAAAGATGAGATGTAATATCTAATAGCAGTCTCTTCTTGCCTTTGGTTTGTTTTATCATATCTTTCAGACACGACTTTGATTAAGGAAACAACATTAGGCCATTTATTGGTATCTATATATTCCAAATTAGAGGAGACACAACAAGTTCTATTCTCAATTCTTCCGTGTCCAAAATCTAAATCTTTAGCACAAGAGGAATCTTGTTTCTTTTCAAAACGGAATGTTTCTTCTATACCTTGAAACAATTCTTTCTGATTATTTTTAACTGCCAAAATAAAATTTGCTTTTTTATCGACTATTGCTTTAGCAATCTCCTGTTGGCATCCCATTGCGTCAATACTAACAATACACTCTTCTAATTCCAACACCTTTAGTAACTCAGGAATAGCTGTTATCTCGTTAGATTTTTCAGCTGTTTTAACTTGAGCCAAACTAAGACCATTAGCATGACAAAAAGCACTAACCATATGGAAGAGACTTTTCCCTGCACGTTTAGCTCCTCGTAGAGTTTTACCATCAATGGCCACTAGTTCAGTCCTTTCTGAGCACAAGTCCTTTACCCAAATACGAAATTGTGTTTCCATTGCATCTGGATCAAGATTGGCAAAAAATCTATTGAAAGTATCATGAGAAGGTATTCCATTGGGAAGCTGTAAGTAATTGCGAAAGAACTTCTCTTTACAATGTCCAAAATCTTCAATATCCTCCCAATCTTCAGCTCCACAAATAACTGCAGCTACAGTTATAAAAATAATATCAGTCGAAAGATGTCTTATCTTAAATTGTTGACGATGGTCAGGTAAATTAGCTGCAAAATCTAATATGTTCATATTCTTAACTTGTTGATTACTACGTAAATATACGCAAAACCCATCAGATATGCAAGAATAAAGATGCTTATTATCAATGATTTAAATAAAGTATTTTAATCATGCTTATGAATGTTTTTTCATGCGTTTGCCCTGATACTCCTACTTTGTATTTTGCTATTTCCAATATAGAATGATACATTTGTATGTGAAAATAAATAAATAATTATAGAGTGAAAAAAGAAATAATAGTATTGCTCCCAGTTCTGGGATTACCTATGCTTCAAGCAGAATTAAGTGCAAAAAAAGTAGACAAAGATAGACCTAATATTGTTGTTATATTAGCAGATGACTTGGGTTTTGGCGATGTGAGTATCAATGGGAGCACGACGATAAAGACTCCAGGTTTTGATCGTATTGCTGAAGAAGGATTGCGTTTTAATCAGGGTTATGCTGCTTCTGCAACTAGTACTCCTAGTCGTTATTCGATGCTGACTGGTGTTTACCCTTGGCGTGCAAATGCACAAGTGTTGCAGGGAAATGCGCCATTATTGATACCAACTGACTGTATGACTTTGCCCAAAATGTTAAAGCAAGTTGGATATACAACTGCTGTGGTTGGGAAATGGCACCTTGGTCTTGGTGATGGAAATGTAAATTGGAATAAATCAATAGCTCCTGGTGCAAAAGAGGTTGGTTTTGACTACTCTTTTATTACAGCAGCAACCAATGATAGAGTGCCAACGGTTTATGTGGAGAATGGTGGTGTTGTGAATTTAGATCCGAATGATCCAATAGAGGTTAGTTATAGAAAAAACTTTATTGGTGAACCAACGGGTAAAACACGCCCTGATTTATTGAAACTGCAACCTAGTCATGGGCATGATAATAGTATAACTAATGGCATTTCTAGAATTGGCTATATGCGAGGAGGAAAGTCTGCACTTTGGGTGGATGAAAACATGGCAGATGATTTTTTAGCTCAGGCAGAAAAATTTGTATCAGAGAATCAAAAAGAGCCATTCTTTTTATATTACGCTCTACATCAGCCTCATGTTCCACGCATTCCACACGGTCGATTTGTTGGAAAATCAGGAATGGGTAGTAGAGGAGATGCGATATTAGAAGCTGATTGGTGTGTGGCAGAATTTTTGAATCACTTGGATTCATTGGGATTAGCAGAAAATACCATTGTTATATTTTCCAGTGATAACGGTCCTGTTTTAGATGATGGTTACGAAGATCAAGCCATTGAACTTTTAGGTGAGCATAAACCAGCAGGACATCTACGAGGAGGTAAATATAGTTCGTATGATGCAGGTACTCACGTACCATTTTTAGTGAGATGGCCAGCTCAGATAAAAGGAGGACGAGAGTCAGAAGCTTTGATCGGTCAGATTGATATCATGGCATCATTAGCTTCTTTAGTTGGGATTTCTATAGAGAAAAAAGATGGAGAAGATCAGTCGAAAGCTTTATTTGGAAAAGATCGAAAAAAAGGACGTTCAGAATTAGTTCTAGAAGCTACAGGAAAGAATATTGTGTTGCGCCAAGGTGAATGGATTTATATTCCACCCATGGTACATGCTGGATATTGTGTTTCTCCAACTGAGCCAGGACGAATGAAAACGCCTCAATTATTTAATATAAAAGAGGATGCAGGACAAAAGCATAATTTGGCAAAACAAAATTCAGTGCTTGTCAAGCAATTACATGAGCGTTTAGAAACATATAAGTAAGCTATTATGAAGAATCAAGTATTATTATTAGTCATATTGTCCATACTTTCTTTTCATGATGTATTGGGAAAGAAAACAGAATTGGTGTTTGGAGAGGATGGAAAGTTTAAAATAGTTCAGTTTACTGATATTCATATGCGCTCAAGGGATCCTAAGAGTATGCGTGCGATTGAAGCGATGAATAATGTTCTGGATACAGAGAAGCCTGATTTGGTTGTGTTTACTGGTGATATTGTATGGGGAAAGCCTGCTGATAGTAGTTTTTTGATGGCTTTACAGCCTACGATAGAGCGCAATATTCCTTTCTTTGTGACCTTTGGTAATCATGATTATGAGCAAGGATTAACTAAAAAGCAATTATTAGATCTGATCAAAAAAGTGGATTGTAATTTAACGAATACCGTGAAAGGCTTGTCAGGAGAGTCTAATGCCGTTCTTGAGGTAAAACACAATGAAACAGATAAATTAGCAGCTGTCTTGTATTGTTTTGATTCTCATGCTTATTCTAAGATAAAAGGGATAGGTGGTTATGACTATATTAAGCACGACCAGATTAATTGGTATTTAGAAAAGAGCCAGCGATATGCTGATCGTAATGGTTTATTGCCTACTCTATTGTTTTGTCACATACCAATACCTGAATATGCACAAGCAAAAAAGAAGAAGAAAACGGTTATTTTTGGAAATAAAGCTGAAGGTGAGTGTGCACCTGCTTTAAATAGTGGACTCTTTTCAGCGATGAAACAGCAAGGAGATGTTTTGGGCATGTTTGTAGGGCATGACCATAATAATGATTATATTTTAAATTGGCACGGTATAGCTTTATCTTACGGGCGTTTTACAGGTGGAAATACAGTTTACAATGATCTTCCAGATAATGGGGCTAGGGTGATTGAATTGACTCAAGGTGAAAGAAGTTTTAAATCTTGGGTCCGTTTACGCAGTGGAGATATAGAGCAAAAGACTCAGTTCCCGAATGATTTTGTAGAGAAAAAATAGATTAAATAAAGATTAACTAATTGTAAAATAATGAAGAATAGAGTCGTTTTAATATGCTTTATAGTAGGTGTTTATTTAAATGTATCTGCTCAAAAAATGCAAATGCCGATACCTATTCCTGCAGTATACAAAATAGAACAAGGAGAATATATAAGCAAGAAGTTTGAACTTTTTTCTTCGGTTGATTCATTAGCTTCTGAACTTCTTTTTGTCAAGGATGGCTTGATAGTCTTAGGTAAAGATGTTTCTATCACAAATCGAGAAAAGAAAGCAACACTTATTCTAGGTATCGATGTAAATATAAGTAAAGCAGAAGCTTATAAATTAGTAATTACTCCCAAAATCATATCAATCACTGCTTCAACAAAAAGTGGAATATATTACGGTGTACAGTCATTACTACAACTCTTAGAGACAAATAAAAAACTGTATTGTGGAATGATAGAAGATGCTCCTCGTTACGCTTGGAGAGGATATATGCTTGATGAATCTAGGCACTTTTTTGGCAAGGAAAAGGTAAAAGAGATCCTTGATCTAATGGGAAGATATAAGTTGAATAAATTTCATTGGCATTTAACTGATGAACCAGCATGGAGAATAGAGATTAAAAAATATCCGAAACTAACTTCTGTTGGTGCTTGTGGATCATGGAGTGAGCCAAATAGTAAAAAATGTCAATTTTATACTCAAGAAGAGATAAAGGAAATTATTGCTTATGCATCACGACATCATATAGAAGTTATTCCAGAAATTGATATGCCAGGGCATGCAACTGCTGCTAATAGAGCCTATCCAGAATATTCAGGAGGAGGGGTTCCTGCACATCCTGATTTTACTTTTAACCCAGGTAAAGAAGAGGTGTATGCTTATTTAACTGATATTTTGAGAGAAGTGAGTCAGTTGTTTCCATCACCCTATATTCACATCGGAGTAGATGAGGTTTCTTTTGGAATTGCCGCTTGGAAAAATGATCCATATGTTCAGGCATTGATGAAAAGAGAAGGTATGACTAAAGTAAAGGAGGCAGAGCTTTATTTTGTGCATCGGATGGCTGATAGTATAGCTCATTTGGGCAAAAAAATGATGGGTTGGGATGAAATTATAGATACGAAAGTAGATCCGACTAAAAGTACGGTGATGTGGTGGAGACATGATAAGGTATCATCTCATCTGAAGAAGTCTATCGAGGGAGGATATCCCACTATTTTATGTCCAAGACTTCCGTTGTATTTTGATTTTATTCAACATGAAGATCATAAATGGGGACGTACTTGGGATGGTTATTGTCCATTGCAAGATGTGTATACATTTCCGGATGTATTATGGGAAAAAGAGAATATAACGATAGAACAGCAAAAAAATATTTTAGGATTACAAGCAAATCTATGGACAGAGCGAGTGCATACGGAGGAGAGATTGGATTTTATGACTTGGCCTCGTTTGTGTGCTGTTGCTGAAGCGGGATGGAGTAATCAGAGCCAAAAAAATTACGAAAGTTTTGTGGTGCGTTTAGAAAATGAATTGAAACTTTTCGATAAAATGGGAATCTCTTATTTTGATCATAAAGATCCTCTTCGATCTACAGAGCCAATAGGTTGTGAACGTAATACTAAGAAAGAGTCTATGGATTTTAGAGATTAAAAGACCGTACATCGGATCAATTTCTAACAAAAAAACTATCTTTGTGGACGAATATCTGAAAAAGATGGTATATTTGCACGTTTCGTAGTTGTTTGTGCAAAAAAAATAACAAGCAGCCTATGAAAACAAAACAAAGCAGAACGAAAGATAAGATTATTCATGTATCTAAGTTGTTGTTTGCAGAAATGAGTGTTTACAAGGTAACCATGAACGACATTGCCAATGCCGCAGAAATGAGTCGCCGCACATTATATATGCATTTTAAAAGCAAAGAGGAGATATATCAGTATGTGGTTGAAGATCATGTAAGGGTTATTAATGGAAAACTGCAAAGGGCTGCAGATTCAATTCTTCCTCCAGATCGAAAATTAAAATTGTATATTTTGGCACGCTTTAATGTGATTGATAATTTGGTAAAACAAAATAGATACATTCGATACGACTTTATTTTTCATAATTTGCGAGTTGAACAGTTGCGAAAAAGTATTGATATAAAAGAACGGCAATTACTCACTAGAATAGTGCAGAATGGTAAAGAGCAAGGTCTTTTTAATATCAATGATCCAGCATCATTTGCTAAGACGTTATTGATTATGTTCAAAAGTTTAGAACAACCTTTTATAATTATTGGACATCGTAAAAGAAATTATCAGACGTTAAGGGAATATGTTGATTTACTATTTAATGGAATATTAAACAATAGATAATTAAATTAGAATGTATATTATGGAGTTATATATTAATAAATTGACTCATTATTTACCAGAGAACATTGTTCCTAACTCTTATTTTTTAGAACTGAATGGTTTGGATGATGAATGGATTTATTCACGTACAGGCATAAAAACAAGAAGTAGAGCTGGTTCTGAAGAAAACACGAATACAATGGCTGTTCAAGCTGTTGATGCACTAGCAGATTCAATGCCTTTTCCGATGGAAGAGATTGATTTGATTATTGCAGGTACCTATTCTCCTTATGATACCGTTGTTACAGCTGCTCATGCTGTACAACATCGCTATAATATTGCAAATGCAAAGTGTGTTAGTGTCTCATCTGCTTGTTCCTCTTTTATCAATGCAATGGAAATTGTACAGGGGTATTTTGCTATGGGAAAGGCAACTAAGGCATTGGTTATAGGTTCTGAACATAATTCAGCTTATGCAAATGAAACAGATCCTCAAAGTGGACATTTATGGGGAGATGGCGCAGTGGCATTTGTTGTATCTACACAGAATTATAGTGGAAACGATCCTAAAATTATAGATATATACACTCGTGGATTAGGTCATATTGGAAAAGCTATGGAGGCTGTGCATTTACATCCTCAGCATGGAGGAATTAGTATGCCAGCTGGTAGAGATGTATTTACAAATGCTTGTAAATATATGGTTGAAGCCTTAAAAGAGGTGACTAAAACATATGGGAAGACATTACAAGATTTGACATGGATTTCTCCACACCAAGCCAATCAACGAATTTTAAGTACGATTTCAAAGCAAAATGATATTCCGGAGGAACGATTTTTGACGAATATAGAATGTCGCGGAAATACGGGTAGTCCTAGTTGTGCTATTTCATTGTCTGAAAATATTGATAAAGTAAAAACGGGTGATTTAGTCGCTCTTGCTGTATTTGGTGGAGGTTATTCTTGTGGAGCAATGCTCATACAGTTTTAACTCATAAGCTGTTTCAAAATAAAACACCCATTAAACTCTTGATCAGGTTTAATGGGTGTTTTTATGTGCTTTTGTTTACAACTAATTTTCTTGGTAATCAGTGTATTCGGTCTTTACAGGTGGAGTAATTTTCTTCCATAGGTTTACTTTTCTCATAAAGTGATATTTTTTATCACAGATCCAAATAAAAATGACACCAGCAACTAGCATAACAACGGTGTCCATCCAAGATGCCGTAGGATTTACTATTTTGAATAGGGCATGTGTTTGTAGGGCAGATGAATCGTGAGTGAAAGTGAGGGCTGCTAATAGGTTGTTTCCAAAATGAAGTCCTAAGGCTAATTCTATTCCATCGTCTTTGATGGTAACAAAGCCTAGTATAAGTCCCATGAGTATATATTGAGGAAGTGCAACCCATACACCAAATTTTTCTATTTCTGGATTTTCCAAGTGCATAAGACCAAAAAGAACACTAGTGATAAGGAGTGCTACCCACCTATACTTGAAGAGTAATGCCGACCATTGCATTAAATAGCCTCTAAAAACAAGTTCTTCTAAACCGATTTGGAAAGGAAGCATCAATAGCGCAATGATGGCTAGTATAAAAAACTCTTGTGCATCAAATTGAAATATTATCTCTGAAGTGTCAGCAAAGCAAAGAGAAATAGCAGTTGCTATAAGTGTAAGTATTCCCCATAGACCAGTTGCAAATAGAATTCGACTCCAATCTACTTTGGGACGTGCTGTAACAATGTCTATGTATTTTTTTCCATGAAGATATTTTGCACAGAAAAAAGTGGCAAAAAATCCGACAACGAAGGTGAATAACATAAGAGCAAGACCGATATTACCCGATGGGAGTTGTGTGAAATTTTGTGTTTTTATGATTTCTGGATTTTCAAAGATCATGTATGCAATCAATGGGATAGATGCAATTTGTATGGCTGTAAAAATAATGAGCAATGAAAAAACATAGAAATACCATTGATTCCTTCCTGAATAAACTTTTTCTAAAAACATAGTGTTTGAATTAGAGTGATTAAAATTTAGCATTTAAAATTTGCTCCAGCGCATATTCATCTTGGACTAATACCTGTCGAGCCTTACTGCCTTCAAAAGGACCGACAATTCCTGTTGCTTCTAATTGGTCGATAATCTTTCCAGCACGGTTGTATCCAATAGAAAAGCGACGTTGAATGGAAGAGGTTGATCCTTGTTGACTGCTCACGATTAATCGAGCTGCATCTTCAAATAGTGCATCACGTGTACTGAGGTCAATGTCAGCAAGACCATTCCCTTCACCTTCAGGCACATATTCTGGTAATGCGAATACATCTGGGTATGATTGTTGCTTTGCAATAAAATGGGTGATGGCATCTACCTCTGGGGTGTCAACAAAAGCACATTGTACACGTGTCATTTCGCTATTAACGGAAATTAGCATGTCTCCTCGTCCAATCAATTGGTTTGCTCCTGGTGAATCAAGAATGGTTCGAGAGTCAATCATAGATGCCACTTTAAATGCAATACGTGCCGGGAAGTTGGCTTTGATGATACCAGTGATGATATTGGTTGATGGTCGCTGTGTTGCAATAATCATGTGAATTCCTACGGCACGAGCCAACTGGGCAATACGTGCAATGGGCGTTTCTACCTCTTTACCTGCAGTCATAATCAAATCAGCAAACTCATCGACAATAACGACAATATATGGCAGGAATTTATGTCCATTATTTGGATTTAGTTTCCGTTTTATAAATTTTTCATTGTACTCTTTGATATTTCTAACCTGAGCAATTTTAAGTAAGTCATAGCGAGAATCCATCTCAATACAGAGTGAATTGAGGGTGTTTACCACTTTTGAAGTTTCTGTGATAATGGCGTCTTCTTCGTCTGGAAGTTTGGCTAAGAAATGTTTTTCAATGATAGAATAGATACTTAGCTCCACCTTTTTAGGGTCTACCATCACAAATTTCAATTGTGAGGGGTGCTTCTTATACAAGAGTGAAGTGATAATTGCATTTAATCCCACAGACTTTCCTTGTCCAGTTGCTCCTGCCACTAATAGATGAGGCATTTTAGCCAAGTCTATAGTGTAGGTTTCGTTTGAGATCGTACGTCCCAAAGCAATGGGAAGTGCAAAATTCGATTCTTGGAATTTTTTGGAAGCAATAATACCACGCATAGATACCACTTCAGGATTCTGATTGGGAACCTCAATACCAATGGTACCAGCTCCAGGGATTGGTGCAATGATACGTATTCCTAAGGCTGCAAGACTAAGAGCGATATCATCCTCTAAGTTTTTAATTTTTGAGATCTTAACACCAGGGGCAGGAATGATTTCGTACAAAGTGACGGTAGGTCCAATGGTTGCCTTAATCTTAATAATTTCAATTTTATAATTTAGAAGGGTATTTACAATTTTGTTTTTATTTTCTTCAAGTTCTTCTTGAGTTACTTTTGGATTACCTGAAGAGTGTTCTTCTAATAAATCCAAGGTCGGATATTGATAATTGGAGAGCTCTAAAGTAGGATCATAATCCTCTGTTGGTGATATATTGTGATCTATCGTTTCTTCACTATCTGGATTGCTAATTGTTAGTTGCAAATCTTCATTTTTATCCGCTTCATCTTTCTCTGCTTCTATTTGTATTGATTCATCAGAATGATCACTAATTTCAAAATCAATGCTGCTAGCAGGCGTCGTTTTAATTTCTAACTCAAGACCTTTATCGCTCTCTTCACTGTTTTCATGATCTTCGTTGTCTTGGCTATCTTTGTTGTCATCGGTTTTCTCCTCTTCAATATCGAAAGTAATAGCTTCTTGTTCTGGAAAATCTGGATAAGAAAAATCCGTTTGTTGATTTTCATCTTCTTCATCTTCTTGAGTCTCCTCATTTGCCATTATCGGCTCCAACTCTTCTTGTATTTTTTCAGTCTGTTGACCTTCTTTTTGAGCTAAAAGTGCAGCTAAAGCCTTCTCTTTCCTTTTTCGAATATTTTCTTTGATGTAATTTACCCAACGATAAAAAGTTTGCTCAAATCCAAAAAATAAGATAATAGAAAAAGTAAGGACAAGGAATAAAAT
>CAMRAP010000045.1 GCA_947039985.1 uncultured Odoribacter sp. | reverse complement strand
AAAATGATAAACACAAGGGGAGATATTAAAGTAAAGCATGAGTAGCGTACCAATGAATGGGGTAGATGCAAATATCCCCAGATAAAGAAGAAGAGAAAAAACATTTTCAGCACCTCTCCTAATATGACTTGGAGCTCCATTTGTAATGAAAAAATCAATAAAAAAGGTAGCGAACTAAATAATAATATGTTTGAAAAAATGCCTAGTTTACGAAGAATACCTCTTGTAAGAGCAAAAACTCCAGCTAGTAATAAAGTTTGAATCAAAGCACCCAGCCAAGTCCACTGGTAAAATGGCAATAGAAAATGTCCTAGGTATTCAGACCAGCCTCCAGGTTTTAATGCAAAGTTTTCCCAGTATATGCTACCGCATTGGAAAAAATTGGTTTCTTCTTGATAGCTGATATGTCCTGGCATAAAAAACGACCAAAATACCCAGATAATAGGGAATAGTAGCCAAATGATATTTTCTTTTTTCATGATACAACAAATTTAATTAAATGGCATTTTTTACTTTCCCTTTCATGGCTTTTTCAAGTTGATAGGGAGATGTTTCTATTGCTCCTTTTATAAACTCAGGTATATTATATGATTTTAATAGATAGGTATAATAATTCGGATCTTCCTGTGGTAGAAGAAAAGGTTTATGTACGTGACCCTCTTTATCAAAATAGGCAAAATAAACATGTGTATACAAATTATCTAATCGTCTGCTAGTAAAAGCGATCCATCTTCCATTGGATGACCAGGCATGGTAACTATCTGGGAAATGGCTATTTGCTTTACTCAAATCAACAGAACGGCCTGTACTTAAATCAATCATTCCTAAATCGGAATCTTTATGCCAAATAGGGAATGTGCCACTTTCAGCGACTGTATAAAGTAGAGATTTTCCATCTGGAGATATGGTTGGAAAGACAATACTTTTTAAGCTGTCTGCTAATGTTTCAATCTTTTCTATAGAATCGAGTAATTCCCCATTTTTTTCGTCAAAAGCCACTCTGTAAAGTTGGTATTTCAATTGCTTATATTCTATAGGCATATTTTGAGGCTTGGCCTCACAGAAGTAGAGAAATTTCCCATCAGGCGACCATGCAGGTAATGTTTTCCAGCTATTTTTTTGGGTAAAACGATGATCTGTTATGACCTTATTCTTTTTTACATCATAAATCATCAATCCAGAAGCGAGATCATAGACTTCAATTTTCTTTTCGGAAAAAGCATGAAATGCTTGATGCGTTTGATTGTTTGAAAAAGCAATATATTTTCCAGAAGGGTGCCACATGCGATATGCTCCAGGGCTAATGACTGCATTCGTTTTGGTATTTACTTTTCGTATGTGATTAGGCTCTACGATGATAGTGCCAGAATTAGCCCACCTTGAATGAAACATAAAATGTTTAGGCGAATAATTACAAAAAGCATGACAATTGACACAGCTTCCTTCCGTCAATTTAGGATCTACAAATGCTTTTTCTTGAAAAGAACTTAAATCTCTCTGAAACAAACCCATCCTTTTACCCAATTCATATCCTGGCTCAATTAGGCGATAAGCCAAATAAGGATCGATAGAATCGACAGCCACTGTCATCGGGAAAGGTTTATATCCTTTCCATTCTCCATTTGTGGAGGCAAATACTTTTACTTCTAATGTATTTCCTTTGTTATTTTCCAATAATGTTCTCCACTTCTTTAAAGGGATATCTATTTTACCCTTGCCTCGACAGCTTAATAGTAGATCCTCTCCTTTACGGAATTCTACTTCTACCTTTTCGGCATCAATGACTTTGAAGTTTAGAGGGGCGATATTTACTGGAATTGTAACCTCTTGATAATTTGGGAAAATATTAGGTGCTTGAAGACATTCAGTCACATTTTTGGGTCTACTATTACATCCGTAGATGCATAGAAGTAGCAAGAATCCAGCTATAATTTTCATGATCATAAGCAATTTTAATAAGTAGGTCAAAAGTAATAAAAAAAATGTTTTTATCAGTATAAAAAAGCAGAATGATAAAAAAGGAATCCGTTTGAATGCTTAGATTCAAACGGATTTTATCTTATATTAGATATAAAATTGGAGCAAACATTCAAGTGTGCTTATAGAAGTATTGCTTCAAAGTTTACCAAGCAAATATAGGACGATTATGCATCATCTTATTTACTTCTTGTTTCACTTTGGTTAGGTTGTTTTCATCATCTGGATTGGATAATACTCGATCAATCATATCCACAATAAGCTCCATCTCTTCCTCTTTCAATCCACGAGTGGTAATTGCTGGAGTTCCAACCCGAATGCCAGAGGTTTGGAAAGGCGAGCGACTATCAAATGGAACCATGTTTTTATTGATGGTAATATCTGCTTTAACCAAGGTGTTTTCTGCCTTCTTTCCGGTCAATTCTGGGAATTTTGTACGTAAATCAACTAGCATGCTGTGGTTGTCAGTACCTCCTGAAACGACCTTGTATCCTTTGTCTATAAATGCCTTTGCCATAACTTTTGCATTCTTTTGCATTTGTACCGCATACTCTTTATAGGAATCAGAAAGTGCTTCTCCAAAAGCAATGGCTTTAGATGCGATAACGTGTTCTAATGGACCTCCTTGTTGTCCTGGAAATACAGAAAAATTAATTACCTGCGACATCATTTTAATTTCTCCTTTAGGCGTTTTCTGTCCCCATGGATTTTGAAAATCTTTAGGCAGTAAAATCATACCCCCACGTGGTCCACGTAGTGTTTTGTGTGTGGTAGTGGTTACGATGTGACAATATTCAAATGGATTATTTAATAATCCTGCTGCAATTAATCCTGCTGGATGTGCCATATCACACATTAATAAAGCCCCAACCTTATCTGCTATCTCACGCATGCGTTTATAATCCCAATCACGAGAATAAGCAGATGCTCCTGAAATAATCATCTTTGGATTGTGTTTCAATGCTAGGCTTTCCATTTCGTCATAATCAACCATTCCAGTGTCTTCTTTCACATGATAAGCGATTGGATTATAATTTATTCCGGATAAATTTACAGGAGAACCATGTGATAAGTGTCCACCATGCGAAAGATCAAGTCCTAAATAAGTATCTCCTGGTTTCATACAGGCAAAGAATACAGCTGCATTTGCTTGTGCTCCTGAGTGTGGTTGTACGTTGGCATATTCAGCTCCAAAAAGTTCACATGCTCTATCTATGGCTAATTGCTCTGTTTGGTCTACTATTTGGCATCCTCCATAATAACGTGCACCAGGGTATCCTTCTGCATATTTATTGGTTAGGCAAGATCCCATTGCTTCCATTACCTCTTCGCTAACAAAGTTTTCAGAAGCGATCAATTCAATTCCTTCTTGTTGGCGTTGACCTTCCTTTGCTATTAGGTCGAATATTACAGTGTCTCTTTTCATTATCTTGTAGTTAAATCATTTTGTTGCCAAATTTATAGAAATCATTTTGTAAAGCAAAGGTATTTAAGATATTTATTTGCAAATAAGAGCATGTTCAGTTCTTGGGAAAGTCATTTATATTTTCTAATTTTGTTACCTATGTTTTAATTTTATAAATTTAATATCTACTATAATGGAAAATCCTTTTGAAACACAAGCACACGAACAGCAACGTCCAACATTCTTATTGGTTTTATGTATTCTCACCTTTATAGGTAGTGGTTGGGGGATATTATCAAGTTTAGTTTCAGTGTTTACAGCTGGATTCATGGATGGGAATATGCAAATGGAACAATTTTCTACCACCATGGGGAGTCTGGAAGGTGCTGGAGGTTTTGCAGATGTATTTTCTAATTTTATGAGCTCTTCCATGGAAATGATTCAAGCCACTATTTTACATGCTCGTGAAATAGCCATTATGCAAGTTGTGTTATATGTAGTTAGTTTGCTGGGGGCTGTATTGATGTTTCAGCTTCGCCGTATCGGATTTTATCTATATGCAGCAGCTCAGATTCTACTGTTGTTTATATTGCCTTATTTTGCTGGTTTTGCTCCAATGGTCCTTGCTGGTATGTTTTTTGGTGCTTTCTGGGCATTGAGTTTTATAGTGCTGTATGGTTTGAACCTGAAGTCTTTGAAGTAGGTATTTATGGGAGATCAGTGGCTTATTCTTGCTAGTCCTCTGTTTATGCGATAAAGTGATTGTTATTCATTTTTATAATACCAGATTATTATGAATACTGCGAAAAAAATATTGGTTGACGAAAATAAAATGATGGAGTTGGTTTTAACTGATTCTAAACTAGGGTGGTGGAGAATAGATTTTGAACATCAAATTTATACGATCTCAAATAACATCCGAATTTTATTGGGATTAAAAGATCAGCACATACCCATTGCTGTTTTTTTACAAATGATCAGACTAGATTTTCGAGAGAAAATCGTGAAAGATCTTAACTTTATAGATAAATTATATAATTACGATAAAATTTTCCCAATCATTTGTCAAGATAAGGAGGTCTGGATCCATGTTAAAGGTATTGAAGTTGAAAGTCAGGACTATCTTGGATCTATACAAATCGTACCGAATATAGAGATTGGCAGTGAAAAAGAGGCTGCTTATTTGAGAACAAACAATTTATTGTTTCAATTGAACAATATTTCAAACACCTTACTTACTTTTTTACAAAATGATGACACAGCGGTTGTTGTTGATAAAGTTCTAGAGGAGGTTTTGGCAACATTTAAGGCTGGTCGGGCATTTATTATTGAATATGATTGGGAGGAAATGACTCAATCGTGTACGTATGAGGCTGTTGATAATGGTGTTGAGCGTGAAAAGGAATTAATTACTCGTTTACCAGTTTCCTTAGCGCCATGGTGGACAGAGCAAATAAAGAATGGAGAATCAATTATCTTGTCTGATATAGAAGATCTACCTATAGAAGCCGCTTGGGAAAAGGATTTTTTAGCCTTGCAGCAAATCAAATCTCTTATAGTCATTCCTTTGATCTCTCATGCTGGAGCTTGGGGTTATATAGGAGTAGATATTGTGGAAGAAAAGTACAACTGGACTTGTGAAGATTGTCAATGGATAACCTCTTTGGCTAATATCATTAATATTTGTGTAGGTTTACAGCGTTCAGAACAAAAAGTATTGGAAGAGCGAAATTATTTGCAGGGTTTATACAGGCATATGCCATTAGGGTATATGTCTTTAAAACCTTTGTATGATACCGATAATAATTTGGTTGATTATTTGATTCTAGATGAAAATTATGCGCTAGAAAAGATAAGTGGATATGCGAATGTTGATTGTATTGGGCATAATGGAAGTGAATTTTTATTAGATTTTAAAGATTACTTATCTAGTATTGAATATGTCTTAAGACATAGTACTCATTTAAAGAAAACCCATTATTTAGAAGGAACTGGAAGATATTGTCACCTGATTATGTACTCTACCTGTCCAGATAGGGTTACTTGCCTTTTATCTGATGTGACTGAAATGTTAAAAACTAACCGAGTATTAGATCAAAAAGAGAGTTTGTTTCGTAATATTTTTAATAATTTACCTGCAGGAATTGAATTGTATGATAAGAAGGGATATCTGATTGATTTAAATAAAAAGGATATGGAAATGTTCGGGATTGGATTTAAAGAAAACATCCTAAATGTCAATCTTTTTGAAAATCCGAATATACCCGAAAAAATCAAAGAAAAATTATGTAGAGAAGAACAGGTCTCTTTTAACTACTCTTTTAAAGCAGAAGATCATTATATTCAAAACTTATGTTCTTCTAGTATAGAAGTCTATACAACAGTCAGTAAGCTATATGATACTGAAGGGGATTTAATGAATTATGTATTTATAAACATTGATAATACAGAAATAAACAGTGCATACAGTAAAATAGCTGAGTTTGAAAGATCGTTCTCTTTAGTGAGTAAATATGGAAAGATTGGTTATTGTAAATATGACTTTTATTCAAAAACAGGATATGCTGTGGCTCAATGGTTTCGTAATATTGGAGAGAGTGAAGAGACACCCCTAAGTGATATTTTTAAATGTTACCAAGGAGTTTATGAAAAAGATAGGAAAAAGATAGTTAATTATATTCGTCAAATAGAACAAAGTGAGATTGATTATTGTAGTGCTGAATTGAGAGTTTCTATGCCAGAGGGGATGAAGTGGATTCGAGTGAATGTAATGAAGAATATAAAGAATACAGATGTTAATAAGTTTGAAGTCATAAGCGTAAATTATGATATTACTGAATTAAAAGAAGCAGAGCAAAAACTGATTAAAGCCAAGAATAAGGCAGAGATCAGTGATCGTTTAAAATCTGCATTCTTAGCTAATATGAGTCATGAAATTAGAACTCCTTTAAATGCGATTTTAGGTTTTTCTGAATTATTATCAGAGGGTAAGATGAACAATGAAGAAAAGCTTGAGTATGTGGCTATTGTTCGAGAAAATAACGACTTATTACTACAATTAATATCAGATATTTTGGATTTATCTAAAATTGAGGCTGGTACTTTTGAATTTATACCCAGTAAAATAGATGTAAATCAGCTGTGTACTGAAATAGCTTGCTCTCTCAGTATAAAAAAGAATCAAGTTCCAATTCTTTTTGAAGAACAAATACCAGAGTGCTATTTGGTGAGTGATAAAAATCGCTTGAGGCAGGTACTTTCTAATTTTATAAGTAATGCTTTAAAATTTACGGCTGAAGGGAAAATCAGTTTAGGCTATCAACTAATAGGTGAAAAGCAAATTAAAATATATGTCCAAGATACTGGCTGTGGAATACCTAGTGAAAAGATTAAAAGGGTATTTGACCGTTTTGTCAAACTAAATCCTTTTGCACAAGGAACAGGATTGGGTTTATCTATATGCAAAAGTATCATAGAGCAGTTGGGAGGAGAGATTGGCGTCACTTCAGAAGTTGATAAGGGGACTTGTTTTTGGTTTATACTGCCTTATGCTATTGAATAAAGGAAAGGAACTAGTTGTATCGGCCTTTAAAGTGATGAACCCAGTTGCAGTGCGATATGAGTTTTAAAACTTTTTTCAAGGGGATTTGTATAACAAAGCTTCTTTACCCGCATCTTCTTTTAGAACAGATGATTGGTAATATCGCTACCTACTTTCTTGTTTTATCTTGCTGTATTTTATGTGAGTTCAGTTAAAAATTTTTTATCTTTGTTGTTCACGTAAGATTAGATTTTTGATATATGGAAGACTTGGAAAAAGAGATCGGTAGACTAAAAGTTAGACTGCAAGATAAAAATGTAAAGGCCGTAATTATTCCTCACATTTCTCCAGATGGAGATGCTGCAGGATCCTGTTCAGCCTTGTCGCAAGTATTTGAGCAAGTGGGGATAGATTGGCATATTTTAACTTGTGATTATGTGCCAGAGTATTTAAAGTTTCTAAAAAACATCTCTTCTGCCATCTCTTTTCAAGAGAAGCCTGAATTATGTAAAGAGTTGATTTCAGCGGCTGATTTGATTTTTATGCTCGATCACAATACGGTAATGCGTGAAGGTAAATTAGAAGGGATTGTTGCCAATGCAAGGGCAGAAAGAGTGATGATAGATCACCATCCTAATCCTGAATTACAGCAGTTTATGATATCAAATGCAAAGGTATCCTCTACTTGTGAGTTGTTGTATACGGTGATTACTAAAATCTTTGGGAAAGAGGTTATTACTTCAGATATAGCTAACTCTTTATATTGTGGAATCAATACAGATACAGGAGGATTGAGTCATAACTCATCTCGTCCAGAGATTTATCGAATTATAGCCGATTTATTAGAGTTTGGTTTGGATAAGGATCTTATTCATAGGCAAATTTATCAAGTGAATAATCTTTCTCGCTTGCGATTGATGGGAAATACATTGCTGAATAAATTACAGGTAGATACTCGCTACCCTGTTGCGATAATGCCAATCACCAATGAAGAGTTAGAAAAATATGATTATAAAGATGGAGATTTGGAAGGTTTGGTGAATATTCCTCTTTCTGTACATAATGTCGCTGTATCTATTCAGATCACAGAGCGAAAAGGGAGAGTTAAGCTATCTTTTCGTTCGAAAGGGAAGATTCCGGTGAATGAATGGGCTCGAATTTGGTTCAATGGTGGTGGGCATTTTAATGCCGCTGGTGGTCAAATGGAACGTCCTTTGGAGGAGGTCATAAAAAAAGTATTAGAAACAATGCCTTTGTTTTTTGAGCAATTTTCAAAATAAGTGATTTGCTTGCAGTACATATTGTAATTAAGTATTAAAATAGTATATTTGTGGATAGTATAAACTGCAACATAAGCTATGGATGATGTAAGAGAATTAGTTGCTTATCTCAGTAAAGTGGAGAGAGGCTACACTAAAACGTTAAATAGGGCTTTTATACAAGCTGGATATGATTTAAGTCGGGAACAGTATGAATTGCTTCAGGTTTTATGGAGTGAAGATAATGTAAACCAACAAACCATATCGAATAGATTACAGAAAGACAAATATAATGTGACAAAATTATTGAATACACTTTCTAAACGAGGATTTGTTCAACGGAAGATGTGTAAAGAAGATAAACGTAATAATTTTGTGATATTAACAGAGAAAGGTGTCGAAGTAAAAAAAGTATTGATTGGTATAGAAGAGCAGATTCACACTGATTTGACTTTTACCGTTTCCTCTCAAGAGATAAAATCTTGTGTCTGGGTATTGAAAAAGTTAACGGATATGATAAGCTAAGACTTGTCATTTTAAAAATACAACAAATAGGATTATGGAGATATTGAAAGGATTAAAACCTGAAACGGTTTGGCAATATTTTGAAGAAATTTGTAAAATTCCAAGACCTTCACGTAAAGAAGAAAAAATAGCTGCTTGGCTGATGGGATTTGCTAAAAAACATCAGTTAGTAGCCAGGCAAGATAAAGCAGGTAATGTATTGATTGCTAAGCCTGCAACACTCGGTAAGGAAAGTGTTGCGAAAATCGTACTTCAGTCGCACATGGACATGGTGTGCGAGAAAAATTCAGACAGCATACATGACTTCGAAAAGGATGCAATACAGCCTTATATTGACGGTGAATGGGTGAAAGCTAAGGGAACAACCTTAGGTGCAGATGATGGCATTGGTATGGCTGCATCTTTAGCCGTATTAACAGCAAAAGACATTCAGCATGGTGGAATAGAGTGTCTGTTTACAGTGGATGAAGAGACAGGATTGAGTGGCGCTTTTGCTTTAGAATCTGGTTTTTTTGATGGCAGATTACTACTGAATCTGGATTCAGAAGATGAGGGTGAGATCTTTATTGGTTGTGCAGGTGGTATTGATACGCTTGTGCGCTTGCCTTATGAAACTACAAAAACTCCTGCTCATAAATTTGCCGTAAGAATTAGTGTAAAAGGTTTACAGGGTGGACACTCTGGAGATGATATAGACAAGGGTAGAGGTAATGCGATTAAAATACTGAATCGTTTTTTATGGGAAATGAATGCAAAGCATGGTATCTCTGTTGCTTTACTAGAGGGTGGGAATTTACGAAATGCCATTGCTCGAGAAGCTTCAGCAGTGATTGTTTTTGATGAAAAATTAAAGGAAACGGTCCGCATTGATTTCAATATTCATTTTGCTGAGATGGAAGAGGTGTGGAAAATTACAGAGCCAGGCTTGACAATGGATTTAGAGTCGATAGAAGTTCCGGAAGAGGTATTATCTAAGGATTCAACAAATAAGCTATTGAATTCATTATATGCTTGCCCACATGGAGTTTTTGAAATGAGTCGTCGTATGCCAGGAATGGTCGAAACATCGACTAATTTAGCCTCAGTACGATTTATAGAAGAGCATACAATATTGATTACTACCTCTCAGCGTAGTGATATGAATGCTGAGAAAATGAATATAGCCCATATGGTTGCTTCTGTTTTTCAGTTGATTGGAGCTGAGATAGAGCATGGTGAGGGATATCCTGGTTGGGTACCTAATCCAAATTCAGAACTACTGAAAGTAGCTGTTCGTTCGTATAAACAACTTTTTGATAAGGAACCACTGGTGCGTTCTATCCATGCCGGATTGGAATGTGGCTTATTTTTAGAGAAATATCCCGATATGGATATGATCTCTTTTGGTCCTACCTTAAGAGGTGTTCACTCGCCAGATGAAAAAATAAATATAGCTACTGTTGAAAAATGGTGGTTGCATTTAGTGAATATTTTAGAAACGCTTAAGTAAAGTTTATCTATGAGTTCTAAATTAGCAAAATACGACCGTCTGTACGAGCAGATAGAGACTTATGTACAAACAACGGATGATGTTTGGGCACGTTTGGCA
>CAMRAP010000044.1 GCA_947039985.1 uncultured Odoribacter sp. | reverse complement strand
ATGTTATTCGTTAATTCTTCAATATAGTAAGAACCTCCTCCAGCATCAACAACTTTAGAGAAGTGTGATTCTTCTTTCAACAATAACTGTTGGTTGCGAGCAACACGTTCAGCCAAGTCAGAAGATGTACACTCAAAAGTATCATCAAATGGATTAACAGTAAAAGAGTCAACACCACCTAACACAGCAGACATCGTTTCTGTCTGAGTACGTAGCATGTTTACATTATGATCATATACTGTTTTATTCCAATCAGAAGTCTCTGCATGAACATTCATCATACAAGTACATTCGCAAGCAGGATTATAAGCTTTTACGATATGTGCCCACAAGTAACGAGCAGCACGTAATTTAGCTATTTCCATGAAATATTTAGATCCCGTTGCAAAATGGAAGCGTATTTTTGGAGCAACTTCACCAATACTCGCTCCAGCATCAGTCAATTTATCCAAATACTCCACTCCAGCAGCTAAAGAAAATCCTAATTCCTGAACAATAGATGAACCTGAATTATTGAATAGATATCCCCCAACTTCTATAGTTTTAAAGTTTGTATAAGCAGCCATTTTTTCAATGTTTGCTTTTACATTCGTAAATGGATTTTCACAACACATTTTTCCTTTGCGTATAAAACTAGTCAAAGGATCAGTAGTGATACCACCATATATTTTTTCAGGAGCAATGCCTTTTTCTTCTACTACTGCCTTAAAAGCATCTAGTATACTAGCACTTTTACATTTAGCAACAAAGTTGATTTCAACATACTCTAAACAGATATCCTTTAAAAGGACATTCATATCTGCTTTTGTTACTTCGCTACATCCTTTCAATACAAAACCCAGTGAGTTTACACCACGATTAAGTACATTTAATGCTTTCTTGTTTGCTTCTGCAAAATTTTCAACAACAATATCCTGACGTACATACCAGTCATTGTTATCTTTCTTATTACCTCTAACAAAAGGAAATTCACCCGGTAAGCAATCCAAATTTTTCAGAGCTTCCATACTATCCAACCTGTACATAGGTTGAACATTAAAGCCTTCATTGGTTCTCCACACAAGTTTCTTATTAAAATCTCCCCCTTTCAGATCGACGGTGACTTTATCAATCCATTCTTGCATCGTATTTGGTGCAAATTCACTGAAAAGATTACAATTTTCTTTTTCTGCCATAATTGTATATATTTACTGTAACTGTTTGTTTAAAAAACGAACAAATTTAGCTCTTTCAAAGGATTAAAAAAATTATTTAATGGTTTTTTATTCTTTAACAACCTTTTAGGGTCAATTTCTTGATTATAACATCCTTATCTGTTGCAAATAAAGTAGCTTTTTTCAATTCAACCGGAAAGATATCTATTCAATCTTAAAATTAGACTTTGACAACATCCATTATAGACTGTATCATTTTTTGTCACTCTAAAATTGTTCTCTATTTCTCTAAAAAATGCTCCTGCTCTATCTTCGTATCATACTTTATGATATCCGATATAGGTATTGATCGAAAAGTTATCTGTGAACGACTTCCTTCCCATATAACTCCTATCATTTTTTTATTGATCGAAGTAAGACAAGAGTATCCTCCAGACAATCCAGAGTCTAGAATAGGTCCATCATTCCAAGTCATCCCTTCGTCATCACTCCATTTAATTCGAATATTCTGTCGTTTGTATTTATCATCTGGATTCGTAAAGAGTAGATATTTACCATGACGATGTATCGATGCCATACATACCGGCTCTATTAATGCATTGCGTGAACTAGGATGCTCTTTCCAAGTTAATCCTAAATCCTTAGTTACGTAAACAGCGCGCCCATTCTTTTCGCCTTTCTCCTTACGATTTCTATTGTCTCGAATATTTAACATCAGTGAACCATCAGATAACTCAACAACAGCACATTCCGAAGTGTTCATTGTTGCCGGATTAGTTACAAGCCAGCTTTTCCCTCCATCCTTTGAATAACTGATATTTGAAAACGACATTCCTGTTGAATCCCTCCCCTGTGTAGGCATCACCAAAGTACCATCTTTTAAAGTGATACTTTGCCCTGGTGCTGGTGCATACAACCACCAATGCGCTGGTTTTGTTTTTGTTATATTCACAGGCTTAGACCATGTTTTACCATCATCATCACTATATGCCATGATAAACTGAGTGGTTTGATAAGGAGAGTAGCCAGACTGAGTGGAATGTCCTACCCACTGATGCTTCCATACTTTACTTTCATTTGTTAAGTTGTTCATAAACTGACCGGTATTATCAAGTAGTCCATGCATCCATAATGCAGCAACCCATACTCGACCAGTTTTAGGATCTGACATCAAACAAGGATCACTCACTCCATTATACTTTTGAGGAAGTCCTCCCCACTCACCCATATCTAAAACAATACGCATAGGTTCCCAAGTCTTTCCCATATCTGTAGAACGACTTAAACCAATATCCATATCCCCTTGTAAGTCACGAGCAGATTTATATCGACAATCATAGGCAGCCAATACGCTTCCTTTTTTTGTTGTACAAAGTGCAGGGATTCGATACGTATCTACTCCATCATCTCCTCTGTGCCTTACTCTAATCTCCTTTTTTTTGAACAATTTACCTTCTAAGGTATTTTTATCTTGAGCAATTAAAGAGAAAAAGCACAAAAAGATGCTAGCTAATAAACTTATTTTTTTCATAAATCTGTTGGTTTTTTTTCATAAAAAATGATTCCTTGTAAAATCAAATAAATGTAACTCTTTCAAAGGATAAAAAAATATTTAATCTTTTTTTTCTGCTTTTAGTAGATTTTAAGCGTAATTCATTGGGTATTACTGTGATAATTTAATCTTTTTTTATGATTGAGACCTGATAAATACTGTAACTTTGTATATCAAATCAAAACAGATAAAATAAATGCTCTTTAAAAAAATGACTTTACCAGAGTTACTATCAAATAGTTGCTCTAAATTTAAAAACCATTTATCTTTGAATTTTGTTCAAAGTGAGAAGCGTACTTACCAAGACTTCTATAAGGAAGTTCTTTCAATAGCTGATTATTTAATCAACGCAGGTATAAAAAAAGGAGATAAAGTTGCCATTTTTTCTGCCAATATGCCTAACTGGGGAATTGCTCAATTTGCCATTGCACAAGTAGGAGCTATTACTGTACCTATTCTTCCAGGATTTAGCGAATCTGAGATACAAAACATTCTCGAACACTCAGAAGCAAAGATTCTTTTTGTGTCTAAGCTACTCTATAAGTTGGTTTCCAATATAAAAACAAGCCAATTAAAACAAAAGGTTTTAATGAATACCTTCGCTCGCATTCCTGAAAATTATCCCATAGAGGAGATTGAAAAACTTGAAAATAATATTGATTTAAATAAGCGCCCTACTCTTCCCCAAATAGCTATTGAAGAAGAGGATACAGCTTCTATTATTTATACATCAGGTACGACTGGTTTTTCAAAAGGAGTTGAACTAACACATCGCAATTTGGTGTGGGATGCTCAACAGTGTGCAACGATACAAGCTATTGGTACACACGACCGTTTTTTGAGTATACTACCCATGGCACATACCTTTGAAAATACATTAGGTTTTTTACTACCTATCATGTTCGGTGCGCAGGTCTATTATCTAGATCGTGTACCAACACCAAAGTTATTAGTACCAGCAATGCAAAAAGTGAAACCTACAATTATGTTGTCAGTTCCACTAATCATTGAGAAAATTTATAAAAATCAGGTGCTACCTAAATTTACCTCCTCTCCTATTATGAAGAAGTTGTATGACTTTGCCCCTACCCGTAAACTCTTAAATCGTTTAGCAGGTAAAAAATTGATGCAAACTTTTGGAGGAGAAATTGTATTCTTTGGAGTTGGAGGTGCAAAAATTGACCCTATTGTTGAGCGTTTTCTGATAGAAGCAAAGTTTCCCTACGCAATTGGATATGGACTAACAGAAACAGCACCTATGGCCGCTGGCTCTTCACCGAAGTCCACTTTTTTTCAAGGCATTGGAACAGCGATGGAAGGTGTGGACATTAAAATCAACGAAGCCGATACAATAGGTCAAGGAGAGATATGGATAAAAGGTCCCAATGTGATGAAAGGATACTATAAACAACCAGAATTAACTCAACAAGTTTTCAGCGAAGATGGCTGGTTTAAGACTGGCGACTTAGGAACCTTAGACAAAAAAGGAAGATTATCCATACGAGGACGCATAAAAACAATGATTCTAGGCTCTTCAGGTGAAAATATATACCCAGAAGAGATTGAATCTATCATTAATAATTTCCGTTTTGTCAGCGAATCATTGGTTGTTGAATCCAAAGGAAAACTAGTTGCTATGGTGCATTTCAATATGGAAGAGTTGGAGAAGCAGTACAAAAAGCTAAAAAGCCAAGCTGGTAATTATAAAGCTGCTGTGAATGAATATATAGAAGAGCAAAAAAAGGAGCTATTCGACCACGTTAACTCTAAGGTGAATAAATTTTCAAAACTGCAATTGGTATTAGTACAACACGAACCATTTGAAAAGACTCCCACCCATAAGATCAAACGATTTCTTTACAACAATTTAAAACTGTAATCTCAATAGTGGCAACAGCCCGATATTCCCATCAAGAAAGAATATCGGGCTTGCCTTTACTTTCTGCGAGTCAAGGCAAAAACAGCTCCAATGGCTGCAACAATAACTAATGGCAATAACAAGTTTAGCATCTCCCAGCCTGTACGTTCTGATTTTAAACGCGTTTTATCTAAGGGATATAAAGATACATTTCTAGATCGCAACTGCATCCACCCCTCATCGTCACACAACCAATTGATACAATTCAGTATAAAGGCTCTATTTCCATACAACTGACCGCTATATTCGTCGTATCCCAAAGGAACGGCGATGGCATTTTCTCCCACGCCACGCACTTTATTACGAATGACATCGCCATCTGAAATAAAAATCATCCGACTGTAATCACTTTCACCTTTAAAAGGCATATTTACCATTCCCGACCTATTTCTATACTGAAACAAAGATTGAAAATCCCCTTCTACGGCTACAGCAACAGGTATAAACTGACGATTAAATTTCTCTGCTGTCATCTTTTCTTCTGTCACAGACAAACTGACAGGACGCGGCATTTTTATTGCACGAGAATATTGAGATGTAGACAAGAGCACCGTTTTCTTTAAGCCATCATCTCCTCCAACTGTATCTATGCTATTTGCATAGTCTACTCGCACGGGTAAAAGAGCAGTGGTGATTGGATGTGCTTGATAGGCTTGCAACAATGGTGAGTAGTACCAAGCACCTGGTTTATAGATAGGCTGACTCCCATTCATTCCTGTCATAACAGGTATCAAAACACTATTTCCATCTAAAAGCAAATCTGGATTTATTCGAACTCCGTAACGGAATAACATATCCTCCAATTTTAAAGGACGATACACCGCCATAACCGTTTCTTGCACCTTTAAAGCTTCGTGATCTACTGCCACCTCATCAATACACCAAAGGATGCTGCCCCCATTCATGGCATATTGGTCGATAATAAATTTATCACGCTCTGAGAAATCAGTAGTTGGTCGAGCAATAATTAAAGCTTGATAACGCAAAAGGTCGATAGCCAACGAATCGGGACTAACAAAATCTACTTGATAGTAATAGGATAATTGTTTTGCCATATCCATCACCTCAGGATAAGGCAATTCGCCATGATCCGTTAAAAATGCAACTGATTTAATCTCCTCACGCATCAGCAAACGAACGGCTTTCGTTAACTCATACTCCAAAGCTTCTATCGAGTGCGTAATATTTTCATCTGAAGTCTGCCCTGGAACATTCTGTAATAAATGAATACCTACCTCCATTTCTGCGTCATATACTATGGCTCCGGGGAAGATGTATTGTTGAGAAAGAGTTTCATCCTTAGTCCTTCGATTCAAATTTAAAGGTGCAATTCCTCGATCAGACAAGTATTTGACAATTGCTTTTTTCTCTTCTGGCGACTCAACTTCGGTAGGATTGATGATGTTGTATCGAAAATTATTACCTGAAAGTCGACGAAATTCTTCTAACATCCGAGTGGTAGAGTACTGTAATTTCTGCATTTCTGCTGGAAGAGTACCCGCTAAAAAGATATCCACTTGAATTGGATGATCCACTTCTTTTATAAGCTCTTTTGTATTATCGGATAGCGTATAACGCTTATCATTGGTGATATCTAATTGCCAATACACTTTAGATGCACCAAAATTGAGCAACAACAATGTTATAACAACCGACCACCACTTTAAACGAGTGCCTCTAAAAGAGCGAACAGTGAAATATAAAAACAGAAAGATGAATGATATAAAATAGGTGATATCCGAAAAAGCGATCAACCCTCGAGACATTGGCTCATAGTGAGCATTTATCCCAAAAGCTTGTATATTTGCTTGAAAATCTGCAAAGATTAATAGTTCTCCTAAAAAATCAAGACCAGTATATAGCAAAAAAGACAGTACTAGTGCATATAGAAAAGAGATAATCTGATTATCTGTCTGTGCAGAAGCCCAAACCCCAATTGCAACGTAAATACCAGAAAGGAAAAACAGGCCAATATATGAACCAATGATCCCACCGATATCAATATGTCCCATAGGTTGTGCTAATAGCCACAAACTACCTATATAGATAAATGTGGGTAGAATAGATAGAATCACGAGAATAAATCCTGCTCCATATTTTGCAGAAACGATCTGCCATACCGAAACAGGACGAGTGAAAAGTAGCTCTAAAGTTCCCATTCGGCGCTCTTCCGCAAAAAGGCGCATACATATAGCCGGGACTAAGAACAGATACAACAAGGGAGCTAAAGTAAAAAAAGGCTGTATATCAGCCATATTACTATCAAAAATATTGCTACTCCCAGGAATCACCCATAAAAACAATCCATTGGTTAGCAGAAAAAACACCAACACCACATAGCCCGATAGAGAGGAAAAAAAACTTCGCAACTCTTTTCTGATTAATTCACCCATAGATTATTGTTTTGTATAAAATGATTTATCCATTTTGCAAGCTTGCAAAATGGATAAATTTATAAATTATTTTAGCAAGCCCGAACCTCGCAATTTGATTTTAGTTAGCATTTTTTTGGTGTAAAGTGGAAAATCACTCTTCATCACCCAATCGTAATACCCAAATTGCTCCCGAAACACTTTCTCAACTGGAATACCTTTATTCTTACCAAAATTAAAAGTCTCCACATCCTTCTCATCATAAACGATAAATCCAGCAAAATCAACATTCCTATTCTGAGTTGAAAAACTACTGATTGAATCAATATTATTTTCTAAGGTATCCTGATATCGGTCTAACTGTGATTTTAGTATCTCGTAAGTTGCCTTTGTATCTGCTGCTGCTGAGTGAGCATCTTCTAAGGTTTGATCACAGAAGAAACGATAAGCAGCCGACAGTGTCCGTTGCTCCATCTTATGAAAGATGGTTTGTACATCCACAAACTTGCGCTTACTCATATCAAAGTCAACATCAACTCTCAAAAATTCTTCTGCCAATAATGGTATATCAAATCTATTCGAATTATAGCCTGCCAAATCACATCCTTCAAGGTAACGTGCCAACTCTTTAGCAACACTCTTAAATGTAGGACAATCTTTTACATCTTCATCGTAAATACCATGAATCTTAGATGACTCTATTGGAATAGGCATTTCAGGATTTATACGCCTTGTCTTTTGTTCTTCCTCCCCATTTGGAGATACTTTCAAGACTGAAATCTCAACAATTCTGTCTTTGGATATATTTATTCCCGTTGTTTCTAAATCAAAGAAAACAATCGGATTCGCTAAATTTAAATTCATGCTATCAATTCTAAATGTGTACTTAAACTGAGTAATTAAACCATCATAGGCATTAACAACATCAATAAATCTCCGTTCAAATCTTCACTTTCAAATGGAAGGAATAAACTTGGACGAGTTGGAACAGACATCTCAAGTACAATGTTTGCCGTTTCGATATTAGACAATATCTCTAAAACAAATGGAGATTTTAATCCAATAGCAATCTCTTCACCTTCATACTGACAAGTCAATGCTTCGTGTCCAGACATGGAATAATCCACATCCTGAGCTGATACAACAATCTTACCATCTGTAATTTCAAATTTCACTAGATTACTAGCTTGATTTGCCATCACTGAAACTCTACGCAAGGCATCGTTTAGCTCTTTTTTATCAATAATCACTTTCTTAGGATTATCCTTTGGAATAACAGAATTATAATTAGGAAAACGACCTTCAACTAATGTTGATGTCATTTTATAGTCTCCAAATATAAAACAAGCCATCTTATCATTAAAAGAAAAACGCAATTCAGACTCATCTTTAGGCAATATATTTTTCAGCATAATAGCTGGCTTCTTGGGTAAAATCAAGGTAAACTGCCCCGTTTCACTCTTCGCATCAAAACGCTTATAACGAACCAATTTATGTGCATCTGAAGCTACAAAAGTGAAATTATCTTCATTCATTTCAATTAAGATACAATTCATTACTGGTCGCAAAACATCGCTAGCAGTTGCAAAAATAGTCTTAGATATACCATCTAACATTAATCCACATTTAGATGTCATCTCAGTACGATCATCACTCAATGCTGTTTGTATTGGATAGTCATCTGCATTTTCACCAGCAACAGAAAACTCCCCTTTTTCTGAAATAATTTTCACCTCATTTGTTGAAATATTGATGTCAAAAGTAAGAGGTTGCTCTGGAAATTCTTTTAAAATATCTAATAGTATTTTTGCAGGAATTGTAATTTTTCCTTCCTCTTCCAAACTATCCAATTCAATCTTAGCTTCCATCGTAGTTTCCTTGTCAGATGCCATTGCATATAACATGCCTTCAGATGCTACCAACAAAATATTATTCAAAATAGGCTGAACTGGCTTGCCACTAATTACCTTACTCACCGCTTGTAAGCGATTCGATAATATATTACTTGAAACAATAAACTTCATATACTCAATATTTTATGTTTTCTTTTTACTAATTAAACGAGACGCCTAAATTAGTCTTTTTTCCTTTAAAGAAAAAACTTTCATCGTTCTTTTTCACCCAGAAGTATACTGGCATATCTCTCTGCTCAAAAAAACTAGGACAACCCCAGATTTGCAGTTTTGCAAAACAGATTGCCCTAGCTTTATTCCTTATTTAAAAGTAGTTTTAAAGGATCACCTAACTCATAATAGCTTCCACCTCTTCTATTGTAATGGGAGCACGCTTATCACCCAAAAAACGTGAACCGTCTTGAGTAATCAAAATATCATCTTCCAAACGAATACCTCCAAAATCTTTATAGGTGTCTATTTTATCGTAATTAAGAAACTCCTTATGGAGTCCCTCTTGCTTCCATTGATCAATTAAAGCGGGTATAAAATAACAACCTGGCTCATCAGTTATCACGAAACCTTCTTGTAGGCGACGCCCCATACGCAAAGAAGCAGCTCCAAATTGGTTTATAGGTCGAGTTTCATCGTCATAGCCTACATAAATCTGACCAAGGTCTTCCATATCATGCACATCTAAGCCCATCATATGCCCTAATCCATGAGGCATAAACAATGCGTGTGCTCCTGCTGCGACAGCTGCCTGCACATCCCCCTTCATCAAACCCACATCTTTCAAGCCTTGAGCTAATACTTTACAAACCTCTAAGTGCACATATTGATAGGTTATCCCTGGTTTTGCAATCTCTATAGCCTTGTTGTTACAAGACAATACAATATTATATATATCCCTTTGACGATCAGAAAATTTCCCTCCTACAGGAATTGTACGCGTAAAATCAGAACAGTAATTAAGTAAACCTTCTGCACCTGCATCAGTAAGCATTAAGCGCCCTTTCTGTAAAATCTGACTGTGGTCATGATTATGAAGAGTCTCCCCATTCTGAGATAAAATTATGGGGAAAGAGGTCATATTCCCACGAGAAGCAGCTATTCCTTCTAACAAACCAGCAACATACAACTCTTTTACTCCAGGCTTGCAATTTTGCATCGCAGCAACATGCATCTCATATCCAATATTACAAGCTGTAGTTATCTCCTCAATTTCACAAGCCTCTTTTACTGAACGCAAATCAACAATCGCTTTGATCAACTCCATAGAAACATACTCCTTCAACAAAGAGTGATGAATTCCTAACAAATCTCCTAACAATAAGGTATTTCGATATCGGTAAGGAGGTGAAAAATGAATATGACGACCTTGCGAAATAGCCTCTTTCAAAAAAACACCTAGCTTTGTAAAAGGCATGCTATTTTCAACCCCTACTTGAACCGCTAAATCCGTCACTTGGGGCTGTGGTCCCAT
>CAMRAP010000043.1 GCA_947039985.1 uncultured Odoribacter sp. | reverse complement strand
AACGAAGCTAGGGTGAATATTTATTCATCCTAGCCTATATAACAAAACATGATGCGTATATTATTTATTTTGCTTACAGTTATTGTCGTTTTTGCTTGCTCTACTCCTATACCTAAAACTGGTTCTACCTTTGTTGGAGAGGTTCCGTTGAAAACTCTAAAAATAGACTCAACAATTACTATAAATCCTTCGGAGGTGATTGCGGATGTCTCTTTCGTTCGGCTGGAGAGTTCTCGAAGCTGTTTTATTGGCATGATAGACCAGATTTTGTTTGCTAATGATAAAATTATCGTTTTTGATCGTCGTAAAGTAAAAGGAATATTTGTATTCGATAAAAACGGTAAATTTCTCAATAGAATTGGTTCGTTAGGGCGGGCAGCTAACGAGTATATAGATCCAGGGCACATTGCCTTGGTTCCAGGCAAGGATCAAGTGGCTGTTCTCGACGTGGCAAATAAAAAGATTAAGATTTATAGATTTGATGGTAAATATGTTGGCTCCGAAGATTTACCACTATATATCTTATCAGTAGAGTATATCACTGAAAACATCAAGGTTGGTTCGATAATTGGGCGACAATCTATGTCAATACCCGAGCATAAAGGAGCTTCGCTTTTGATGTTTAACAAGGATTGGCAAATCACTAGTTCAGGGTTTCAAGATCCATATCAGTCATCAATGAATTTCAATTCGACAAATAATCTCACGAAATTTGCAGACCGTGTTTATTACACTCCTCCATACGAAGATAAGATATACCGAGTTTATCCAGATTCATTACAATTGCTGTATCAAATTGACTTCGGAGATAGAGCAATGCCAACTCCAGATAAGTATAAGTTGAGCGATACAAGGCTATTTGGGGAATTATTACGAAAAAGTTGTACTTTTGAAGGCGAGTTTATTGATCTCCGTGATTGGACATTATTGTGTACGGCTGATGGTTATAGAATGCGAACTTTTTTATATAATAAAGTAAAAGATTCTGTATATCGTGTAGAGAAAGGAGTATCTAGTCCATTAGAAATCTTTTTTAATGCTCCGAGATATTATTATAATGACTCTTGTGTTGTATCGTTTGCTGATGCATCGAATGTGGTGAGGATGAATTCTTGGATGCGCAGATTTATAGAGAATGTTCCTCAGACAGAGAAGACCAAAGAGCAAGTCGAAGAGTTGTCCAAGGTAACAGAAAATGACAACCCGATACTCTTTTTCTACACATTTAAAGATGCTCGATAATGCTTGCAACTGATCGAGCTACGAAATTTTGGAATAATTTCACTCTATTGTGCCTAGTCTTGTCGGTAGTGGTTTCCTATTTTATAAACTTCATAACAGCCGAAAAGATGTGGCGATGATGAATGCTAAGATACAAACATTGTTAACTCCTGATCAACAGCTTACTGTATGGAGACGGCATTTTGTTGCTATGGTTTTCTATCAAGGAGTACGGCAACAGGATATTCAGGTAATTGGAGCAGATTGGAAATACCGATTAAATCGGTTCTTCGTCAAATTTGGTGCCACAACATAGCTTCCCATTATATAACAATCATCTCAGAATGCACAGATTTACCAATAGATATTATAGTAAGTCTATAAATATCCGTTTTTATGCGCCTGCACTATCACTTTTTTCTCGTTTGCTAGTGTTGTTGCAAATAAATAGACCTCACCACCATCCTTGATTTTACTGCGTTTGCGTAGGTCAGCGACAGAAAGTGGAAAATTTCGAGTCGTTAGATTTGCTTTGGGGATTGACTTACTTAAATCTTTGAGCAGTTTGCCTGAAAATTCCATGGTTTCGTCCACTTCGAAAATACGTCCAGGGAAATCAGTACAGAGTTCATCAGCCGTATAAAGGTGACTGTGACGATGTAGTTTTTTGAGATTATAGCGTAGTGCAGCTAACTTAAATGCACCACTTTTTAGAAGTGCTGCATGTGGTTCATAGAGGAACTTTCCTACCGTATCAGTCGTATCTGCAACAGCTTCCTTTTCTTCTTCTGGCTCAAAAATAAACTCTTGTCTATGGCTTGAGTTGACTATATTGGCAACATGTATTTTTAGTGCTGTTTTGCGTGTATCGGCAAAAGGATCTTCCAGTATAAAAAGCAACTCCTTGCATTCATTTTTTACAGCAAGGATATGTACCTCCACTGTTTCTGGCAATAATCGTAGTGTTTCTTCCACATCCGCCATGGGCGATATTTTTACAATCACCCTTTGTGCTTTATCCAATAAAATTGGTTTAAGCTGTAAAATATCTGGTTCACAATCTGTTAATGCAAACAGTCGTTTATTACAATCTGAACGTCGTGCTGGGTCAATATAAAAAGTGTCTGCTTGTACGCTATCTATAATATCTCTCGCATCGCTGTTCATCACTTGAATATGATTTGCTTTTAGGCTAGCAAAATTATGCATAGCCGCTTGGCAATACTCAGGGAAACGCTCAACAAAAATAGCCCTACTTGCTTTTTGTGCAAAATAGTATGAATCTACCCCTAAACCGCCTGTCAAGTCGCAAAAACTTTCTCCTTTTAGCAATTGTTGTTTATAGAGTGCTGTCTGTTCTGATGAACATTGTTCGGTTGACAGTCGCGAAGGATATATCAAATCCTCATTGGCAAACCAAGTAGGTAGTTTTTCTTTAATTTGTCTACGTGCCATAATTTGGTCAACGGCAAAGGGAATATCTATACCTGGAAATCGGGATGCTGTTAACAGCAAACGGTCTGTATCATCGCTTGCATGTGTGCGTATAAATGATTTTAATTCGGGTGTTAACTGCATAAAAATTAAATTACTTCTGCTACAACAAAGGTACTTCCACCGATATAAATCATATCTTCGGCTGTGGCTGATTGGCGTGCAGCACTATATGCTTTTGCTACTGTTGAGAAAGCAGTTCCTTGTAGTCCAAAGGCTTTTGCTTTTTCAGCTAAAACCTCCTCATTCATAGCGCGTGGGATGGATGCTTTACAAAAATAATAGATGGCATCCTTTGGTAAAAGATCCAATACATGCTCAATATCTTTATCATTAACCATACCGATAACAAAGTGTAACTGCTGGTAGGTATATGTTTTGAGTTGTTTCACCACTTCTGTTATTCCATCAACATTGTGCCCTGTGTCGCAAATGGTGAGGGGAGAGGTGTTGAGTGTTTGCCAGCGTCCGTACAGTCCTGTATTTGTAATCACCTTTGCCACTCCTTGATAAATATGTTTATCTGTGATCGCAAGTCCACTATTGCGTAGTGCTAAAATCGTCTCTAAAACCGTTGGGATATTTTTTTGTTGGTAAGCCCCTTTTAATTCGCTTTGTAAATCTTGGAAATTCCATCCAGAATGATGTTTCAATTTATAGCTCGTATCTTCATTGCGTTCACTAGTCCAGTTATCTGTTGCAAATTCAATAGAGGTTTCAAGCTCCTTTGCTTTCTGTTCAAAAACAAAATCGTAGGTTGTATCTCTAGTTCCAACAATTACAGGAACATCTTTCTTTATAATACCTGCCTTCTCTCCAGCAATCTTTTCAATGCTATCTCCCAAGAGTGCCATATGGTCGAAAGAGATATTGGTGACCACTGATGCTAAAGGAAAGATGATATTCGTAGAGTCTAATCGTCCTCCTAATCCAACTTCAATCACAGCAATATCCACTTGCCTATCTGCAAAATATTTGAACGCCATCGCAACTGTCATTTCAAAAAAGGAGGGACATATTTCTGCAAACAAGTCTTTATGTTCACCCACAAAATCCACCACATAGGCTTCGCTAAGCATCTCACCATTGATTTTTATGCGTTCCCGAAAATCTTTTAAGTGGGGAGATGTATATAATCCAACTTTGTATCCTGCCTCTTGCAAGATAGAGGCTAAGAGATGAGAAACAGATCCTTTTCCATTGGTTCCTGCAATATGCACACTCTTGAATTCTTGATGAGGATGCCCCAAATATTGATCTAACGCTAGTGTATTATCTAAGTTTGCTTTATAGGCTGCCTGCCCCTCTCGTTGATACATGGGGAGCTGAGCAAATAGCCAGTCTAGGGTTTCTTGGTAGTTCATTGTATATTTAAAATTTATCGTAGCAAGTTCTTAGAACTCATCCTTCAAAAGACCCAACATTTCACTCTTTGTAAGCTTATGTGCCATATTACTTCCCTCTAGTAAAGAGTCGGCAAGTGATTTCTTACTCTTATGTAATTGTATAATCTTCTCCTCAATCGTCTGCTTTGCAATTAGGCGATATATAGTCACTGGTCGAGTTTGTCCTATACGGTGTGCACGGTCGGACGCTTGATCCTCCACGGCAGGATTCCACCATGGATCCAAATGTATCACATAATCGGCAGCCGTCAGATTTAGTCCTGTTCCTCCTGCCTTTAAGCTAATTAAAAATAGAGGTATTTCTCCTTGTTGAAAATCCTTGACTAGCTTCTCACGGTCTCGTATGCTAACCGATCCATCTAAATACAGATACTTTATCCCTTTGCTGTCAAGTTCCTTGCGCACTAATTTTAGGAAAGAGGTAAATTGACTGAATACCAAAGCACGGTGATTGTTCGCAATTAAGCTTTCGGTGAGATTTAAAAGAACCTCTACTTTCGATGATGGAATATCTAAACTATTATCAATCAATGCAGGGTGGCAAGCAGCTTGTCTCAATTTGGTAATCTCTGCTAGGGTCTGTAATGGATTCAGTGTACCATCCTCCATATTTAGAATAGCCATTTGTCGGATGTTCTCGTAGAATGCACGCTCAGCATCCGACAATTGAACATCATATACAATTTCTGTTTTTGTAGGCAATTCATCCAGCACTTCCGACTTCGTTCTACGTAATAAAAATGGCTGTAGCATTTTTTTCAATTGCAACTGGCGAGATTTATCATGATCCTTTTCTATCGGTTGAATAAATCGGTTGTTAAAATGTTCAAATGGACCCAATAATCCTGGCATAGCAAATTGAAATAGATTCCAGATCTCTCCCAAGTGATTTTGAATAGGTGTACCTGTCAATAATAGTCTGAAATCTCCTTGAAGCATCATTGCTGCTTTTGACATCTTAGTCTCTTTATTCTTTATCGTGTGTGCTTCGTCGAGCAATATAATATTCCACTCCCGACTGCACAAAAGTTCCGACTCATAGTTTAATAATCCATAAGTGGTCAGTACCACATCATATTCAGCCGCTTCAGATACAATCTCTTTTCTCTGCGATGTATTGTCATGTAGCACCTTGCAATTCAGGGAAGGTGCAAATCGTAAAAGTTCATTTTGCCAGTTTGGAACCACAGATGCTGGGGCAACAATTAGCGTAGGACCTTGTTTCGCTCTACTCAACATCAAGGCAATGGATTGAACCGTTTTACCCAGTCCCATATCATCTGCCAAACAAGCTCCTGCTCCCCAGCTTGCTAATTTCGACATCCACTGAAATCCATCTAGTTGATAGTCTCTCAACTCTGCTTGAAGTGATGTTGGAACAGTAATGGCTAGTTTGTCTGAAGTTTCTATCCTTTCCTGAAGTTCAGCAAACTTTTTATCTTTTTTGATGGCTACTCCACGACTTTCAAGATCGCTAACAATGGAGGTGCTAAACGAAGAGAGTTGTAGTTTTTTCTTATCTTTGATAATGCGAGAATCCAACTCATTCAGTTTCGAGCGCAGCTCTTTAGATAGTGCAATATAATCCGACTCATTCAGTGCAATAAATCGACCTTTACTGTTGCGGTTCTTTTCTAATAATTCGGCAATGCTTAGTTGTAAATTTTTGTCGACATACAGTTCTCCTTCTACTTCGAACCAAGAAGCTCGTCCTTTCATGGAGATTTTTATTTTGTCAAAGTCAGCTATACCTTTTATTTTAAGTTTAGCCCCTTCAGGCCATTCCACTCGGGCTATCTTATCTAAAGACTGTACTTGCTCAATCAGCTCAAGACATTCATAATAGTCGTCAAAGAAAGCAACGTCCTCAATATCCTCATCCTTGCCTACTTTTTTCAAGATTTCGTTAATGATATGATAATTATCAATCTCCTTTTTTAATTTCCGTGTAGCCATCACTTGCTCACCTCCCTTCAATCCTATAATACTTGCTGTTCCTTGTCCAGCCTTGCAGTAGGGGGGGTGATCCTCTAAAGGTTTTACAAATAGTTCCACCTTTACGCCATTCGACATGGGTTGTAACTGTATGGTTATTTTAGAGCTAGAAGCAATTGATTTAAAATTATCAACTTTTTTGACTAGGTCTGAATGCACCGTAATACTAGGTGCTATTTTAGCTAATAGTTCAGTTAACTGCTCTTTAGCGGAGAGGGGGAAGATAGAATTTTGACTAAATGCTTTTATAATATCTCTTTGTATGGCTGTTAGCTCAAAAACTCGGTATAATGTGTCATTCTCTCTGACTACAACAGTCCGACTATTATCTGTTTTTTGTGCATTTGTGCTGATATAGTATCCATCTGTATTGCTCTCTACGATGAGTTGAACATTATCTTTTATAATTTGAACAGGTATATCTGGATTTCTTTCTTGAAAAACAAGTGGATGACCAATAAGAGTAGCAAACACCTTATTTCCATTTAGTTCGTACACATCCCCCCCATTCCATGAGCTATAGCACTTTACATACGATGCCACTTGTTTATCTAGATTACTCATTCCCTCAGCTGTTAAAGAGCGAAATGTAGAAAGAGCGATATTCCGTCCTTTTGTCCATGTTATTCCATCTTTTGTTTTTTGTAAACGAGGAGTGAAATTACCAGAACTATCTACGAGGTAAAACACTCTACTATTTGTTACAATAGACTTAGGTGTGGCACATTTTATTAGAATAGTGTCATTGAGTGTATTGATCGTTTTTTGCCAATTTTCAAGTATATAATGTTTTACAAAAAGAGGTGATGCACCAATTTCTTCGATAAGAGATGTTTGTTTATCTTTTAGTGTAGAAAGCTCTGATGAAAATTCTAGTTGTAAAAGTTTAAGTTTATGATCGACAAGAAATGCAGTCATCTTATTTTGCCACTCACTGCCCAAATTAGCCAGTTGATAGTGATGAATGATAAGTTCACAGGCAACACGTGTCAATTGGCGTGAGGCTATTTTATTGATTTCAAAAGTATGAAGTATTTCCGTTGTATTTTTGTCCAAAAGAACAGACATCAATAAGAATATAGGTATATGGCTAGAGACAAGAGTTGTATGAAGGTTAAATAATTTAAATAATTTACTTTGTGACATCGCTCTTTTGTCATTGAATAATGCCAAAATATAGGTTATAGCATAGAACGTATTGTAAGGATACTCGGAATAATTTTCTAGTTTAATAGCCTTTTTATAGAAATTGACAGCTTTTGAATAGTCTTTATTGTATTGGTGATAAAGAGCCATTGCAAAGAGTCCACTGGTTCGTTCCGTCAGTGCAATATTGGGAATATCTTTTATGTTGCCCGTCAAAACATGCGAAAAAAAGATGCAGTCAGATCTTAAAATGGCCTTTACGGTATAATCTAAATATGGATTCTCTAGGAAGATTTTTTTGTGTTTCTCCATGGCTTCAAAATCCATACCTAATTCAGCTGAATCAATGTATGAGTTAGCAATTAAGATGATGTCATCATCTATAAATACAGGCAGTATGGGAGCCCATTTTGAATGTAATAGTAGTTTTTGAAAAAGAGCTATAAAAAATGAACTGCCACTTGGAATGATGAGGCGTTCTGTAGGATCGTATCCTGTGATAGCCCACTCTAAAAGGTGACCTCTTAGTGCTTTTATATTATTATTACTATACAGACGATTATAAATTTTATCGCTGATTTTATAAAATTCAGAAAAGTTGTTTTTCTTTATTTCCCAAAGTATGTCCCAATATTTAGTGTATGGAAGAATGTATTCTTTTTGATAAAAGATATCAGATGTTTGTAGAATGATGAGTCCTTTGCTTGAAAGTTCTTTTATTATATTTTCTAGCTGACTTTTGGTGGATATATTATTGTAGCGTAAAAACGATACAATTTCCTCCTTGTTGACTGGTGACATTCTCCATGCCATATAGTTTATCAGCTTCGCTATTATTTCGTCGTTTATTGTTGTTGTCATGTATATGTATGTTATCTAGTACAAAAGTACAAAAAATCATTAATAAAGAAACTGTTACTTGTTGCTATAAGGAATCTTAATTTTACTCGCAAAAGGAGTTCAATAACACTATAGAGTTCAAGTTAAAACATCTTGAATGATGAACAAAATAATTACTAAATGATAGAATACTTCTTAGTAATACGAGCTCATTTATTCTTTTGATAACTTTATAACCATAGCTGGGGCAGAAATATCTCCATCATCTCCAGCTGATAATCCAATTTCTTTTATTAGCTCTCCAGAAATAATTAAAGAATTACCTGTGATCTTTACCCTAGATTTAATATCCACAGAACTTTCATCCAATAAATCTTGAGCATAAATAGATTTAATATTTTCTAAACTTTCAGGAAAGATGATGACTAGTTCTTTATAGTATCCAAATATTCCGATAGTTTGTGTGACATCTTTCACCTTTATTTCGACTTTAGCTAAAGGATAATACCACTCATCTTCAGGCTTAACTCGACCTTCTGTTGCAACACAGACAGGACCATTGGGATAAGTAGTAGCCATAACATAAGGTACATCTCCATCTGCCTCGACTATAGGTAAATCCATATTACGAGCCATAATAGCAGGTGCACTTTGGTAAACTATTTTTCCATAAGTCGCTTTATTCCAAGTAGAATATTCATTGTATGGGAAAGCATCTATTAGTTCGTCATTCGAAGCTGTGTACGTGCCTATTCCTGCTGGAAATGCAGGTGCAATCCTAGACCATCTTCCAAAACGATCAGCCTCATTCATTCGTTTCTGCATATGACGCTTGCCGTGTAGTTGATGATGAAGATCTTTACCATTCAGTAATCTTTCATTGTAATTAGGATGGCGCTTACTTGCAACCAAACAACCCAAAGCAGCAGCAGCATTACAGTCATCTTGAAGATTAAGTACTGAAATATATTCAGAATTTCCTGCTGTCAATTTCAATATGTCATGAGTACGCCTAAGAGTTGTTGTTGACATTAACTGTGGAGATGCATCGTAGGTTCTAAAAATATCAGAATTTTTTAATACTCTGAGGGTATTTTCTTTGTGTTTTTCATTTGTTGCATAGACTGAAGGATATGATGTTAATCCGGGCTTATCCCAATTTGGATTCATGTTTCCTGCTGGAGTTACATACTCCAATTGCAGCTCAGGGAATATGCGCATTTTAGCCTTATATGAGTCAAAGTCAACGATATCTCCTCCATCTATTTTCCAATAATAAATACCTGCATATTTACTCCACTCTACAAATGTTTCTGCTAACTCTGGAGTCAACTCTCCTCTAACCCATATGCCTAGACCTTTCCATCCATGACTAAGAACTTCTTCATTAAACAACCTTAGTTGTTCTTTCGTTTCTGCATTTGCATATTCGGGAAAGTCTCTTGAATCTAGTTGCATTGAAAAGAATGGAGTCGCTTCTTCTAGGCGCTCACTTTTTTCTTTTGTTTGCCAACCGTGATCAATTAAAAAATAATAGTCTGAACGTCCTTTGGGTAAGAAAGTTTTAATCCAACCATTTTTATTGTTAAATAGGTGATCATAGGTTAGCTCCTCGCGAGCATTGGGATTGTTTATTTTTTTTAAATCAATAATCTCTCCTTCTCTTTGCTGCCAATAATTTTGAGCATACCATGTACACCAATAGTTTGGCGAATCATTTGCTGTTTTTGGTACTAGGTTGGGCCCTTGAGAATTTTGGCAAGCACTTAGTCCTATAAGGAGGACTAGTATTAACATTTTGATTCTGTTTTTCATGTGTAAAAAATTATAGATAAATCTCCATTTTGTAGTGTTTCTCCTGCTTTAATAATTTCTTAAGACAAGAAATGAGATGATACTTTTCTTGTATGCATATTGTTTGCTTCTCGTTAGAAGCCAATCTCTCAATTTTGTCAAATAACGGTTAAATTCATTGCGATCGACACCTATGCAAATGTAGTCATAATTATTTACCATCTTATACTGTACTCCCCCAAAGAGGAAACTCTGATACAAAAGAATGAATTCAACTTGTGAATAGATTCATTTCGTTATTTGGAGTTGAGACGATTGGACATCTAGTCGCAGATAGAGCATTCATATGATTAGTCATATCTATATCTGCTTTTGCATCACAGTCATAACAAATACTGGTTTATTGAGTTTGATGTCAAAACTTTCATCGGTATAGTCAAGAAGACCTGTTTTTACATCTCTTGTATACACTTGAACGGCATTAC
>CAMRAP010000042.1 GCA_947039985.1 uncultured Odoribacter sp. | reverse complement strand
CAGGTGGCCTCCCTATGGATCAGCAGTCAGGAGAAAAGAGGGTGGAGGAGACGGCTTCATATATGAAAAAAATAGCCACTAATATCCATCAGATACGACTTGATTCACAAGGGAAATTATGTGAGGAAATGAAGAGTTTACTTGTTGGACTGGGTATTCGTCACGCAGAGTTCGTAGTAGAATTATTGCCTTTGGATCGATTTACTTCGACTGGGTGTGATGAGGTGAAATTTTTATTTTCTGCCAATAAAAATCAACAAGCAGGAGAGATTGCAAAAGTTGCTTCTGGGGGTGAAATATCAAGAGTTATGTTGGCGTTAAAATATGTATTGTCTGCAACAAAACAGCTACCAGTCATCGTATTTGATGAGATCGATACAGGTTTATCGGGAGAAGTAGCACATCGCATGGCTCAAATTATGCAGGAAATGGCAAAGAGAATGCAAGTGATTAGTATTTCACATCTACCACAGATTGCAGCGGCAGGAAATTGCCACTTTAAAGTGTATAAAGAGGATAACCAAGAGATGACAATCTCTCAAATTCGAAAATTAACAGGGGAAGAGAGAATTAGAGATATTGCAGGAATGATGAGTGGGGAAGAGGTTACTGTGGCTGCTTTAGAAGCTGCAAAAAATCTTTTAAAATTGTAAATAAAGAGTTGAAGTGTAGATAATTGGGAATGATTTTGTACTTTTGCAAGTTCAAATTAAAATTAAAGAAGAAATGGCATATAATTTATTAAAAGGAAAAAAAGGAATTATTTTTGGTGCATTGAATGATATGTCTCTTGCTTGGAAAATAGCAGAGAAATGTATAGAAGAAGGGGCTGAAATAGTATTAACAAATACTCCTTTATCAATCCGTATGGGAGGTGTTCAGGAATTTGCTGCAAAGCATAATATTCCTCTTATCCCAGCTGATGCGACAAGTGTGGAAGATCTAACTAATTTAGTAAATCAATCGGTTGAGCATTTTGGAGGTAAATTTGATTTTATATTACATTCTATAGGTATGTCTTTGAATGTAAGAAAGAAAAAACCTTATGATGATTTGGATTATGATTTCTTACAGAAGACTTTAGATATTTCTGCAATCTCTTTTCATAAAGTATTGCAAACAACCAAGAAATTGGATGCAATGAACGAATGGGGATCCATCGTTGCTTTGTCTTATGTCGCTGCTCAGCGTACTATGTATGAGTATAACGATATGGCAGATGCAAAAGCTGTTTTAGAATCAATTGCTCGTAGTTTTGGTTATATTTATGGAAGAGAAAGAAAAATTAGAATCAATACGATTTCTCAATCTCCAACGCTTACTACAGCAGGAAATGGTATTAAAGGTTTTGACTCATTGGTAGATTTCGCTGATCGTATGTCTCCATTGGGGAATGCAACAGCAGATGAGTGTGCTGATTACTGTATTACATTATTCTCTGATTTAACTCGGAAAGTAACTATGCAAAACTTATTTCATGATGGAGGATTCTCCAGTATGGGAATGAGTTGTAGAGCTATGCATCAGTATAATAAGAGCTTTGAAAATGATGACAATAAATAGTATGGTGTAAGCCATATAGGCTATAAGATTCATTTACAATGGCAAAACAATCGAATTATAAAACAAAAAATAATCTAGCTGATGTGCAAGCAGAGTATGGAAAAATTCCACCTCAAGCAATAGATCTGGAGGAAGCGGTGTTGGGTGCATTGATGCTTGAACGTGATGCTTTTTCTGGAGTGGGTGATCTTTTAGGACCAGATGCTTTCTATAAAGATGAACATCAGCGTATTTTTAGAGCAATTCATAAGCTATTTACTAGTGATGATCCTGTAGACCTTCTGACTGTAACCGAATCCTTAAAGCAATCGGGTGAATTAGATCAGATAGGAGGGGCTTACTACTTAGCTCAGTTGACGTCCCGAGTGGCTTCGGCTGCGCATATAGAGTTTCACGCTAAAATCATTGTTCAAAAATATTTGCAGCGTAAACTCATTGGTATGTGTACTGAGTTGCAAAGTATGGCGTATGATGATGCTACAGATGTTTCAGATTTAATGGATAAGGCACAGAAAGCTGTCTTTGATCTTGCTGATGGAAATATTAAAAAAGATACCGCTGAGATTGCTCCTATCATTGAAGAAGCAATTCAAGGCATATTAGCAGCAGCAGAAAAACCGGATGGAATTAGTGGTGTCCCTTCAGGATTTATGGCATTGGATGCCATCACTTCTGGTTGGCAACCTTCAGATTTGGTGATTGTTGCTGCTCGTCCTGCGATGGGAAAGACTGCTTTTGTCTTGTCAATGGCTCGAAATATAGCGGTTACTCACAAGCAACCAGTTGCAATATTCTCTTTAGAGATGTCGGCAGTACAGTTGGTTAATCGTTTGATTGCCAGTGAAACAGAGCTAGCCTCTGAAAAATTAAAAACGGGTCGTTTGACAGAAGATGAGTGGCAGCAGCTACATTCTCGCATAAAATCTTTGGTTGAAGCTCCCATTTTAGTGGATGATACTCCAGCCTTATCTATTTTTGAATTGCGAGCAAAATGTCGTCGTTTAAAGCAAAAATATGGTATGAAAGTGTTGATTATCGACTATTTACAGTTGATGACAGCAGGGGCAGATATGAGGGGTAATCGTGAGCAGGAGGTCAGTTTAATTTCTCGACAATTGAAAATTATTGCTAAGGAATTAAAAATACCAGTGATAGCACTATCACAGCTGAATCGTGGTGTTGAATCTCGTCCTGATAAAAAGCCAATGCTTTCAGATCTACGTGAATCGGGATCAATTGAACAGGACGCTGATATGGTGATGTTTATTCATCGACCTGAAAAATATGGTATCACTGTTGATAGTGAAGGCAACTCATTATTGGGCGTTGCTTCAATTATTATAGCGAAGCATCGTAATGGTGCTGTGGGTGAGGTAAATCTTCGTTTCCGTGCAGAGTTGACTCAGTTTTGTGACCTAGAAACCACTTCGCCATTTGCCTCAAATGTGTCAACAGGTGAAGTACTTACACAAACGTTTAGTTCAAGAATGAATGACGAGCCAATACCCGCTCTAAGTCAAGGATTTGAACAGATGCAGAGTAATTTTGATGATAAGCCAGCAGGTGGAGGTGCGCCATTTTAAAAATAAGAGATTATGCGAATTTATTTATTTCTAGTGTGTGTATTTATTGGATTAGCGGTTAAAGCTAACCATATTTTAATTCCTATGGATGCGTCACAATCGAATCACTTGAAAGCTTATGGAATAGCCTATAATGCTTTAAAAAAGGGGTATGAGATACAGTGGTTGCTGAATTATAGAGGCGGAAGTTTTATTCTGCCTTTTGATTCAGCTGGACGAACAGAATGTTTGCTGAAAGGGGTTGGATTTGATGTGATTCCCCCAGCCCGATTAAATGCTATTTTAGCTGAAATATCTGCTCCAGAAGTGAATGCAGATGCCATGAAATTGGAGAAAGCTCCTAAGATTGCTGTCTATTCGCCCAAAGAGAAGAAGCCTTGGGATGATGCCGTTACATTGGCATTAACTTATGCTGAGATTCCTTATGATGTAGTGTATGATTCCGAAATTTTAGATGGACGTTTAAAAGATTATGATTGGTTGCATTTACATCATGAAGATTTTACAGGGCAGATGGGTAAATTTTATAGTAATTATCGACATATGGATTGGTATAAAACAAGCCTTACTGCCAATACAGCAACTGCCCAAAAATATGGCTATGATAAAATATCTGAATTGAAAAAAGCAGTGGTGCGGACAATTCGTGATTATGTTTTAAATGGTGGTTTTATGTTTGCTATGTGTTCTGCAACAGATACTTTTGATATTGCATTAGCTGCGATGGATGTAGATATTTGTAACACCATGTTTGATGGTGATCCAATGGACCCTACTGCCCAGTCAAAATTGGATTATTCTAAGACCTTTGCTTTTAAAGATTTTAAATTGGAATTGAATCCTAATATTTATGAGTATTCAGATATAGATGTTACGGATCAGCGTAAAGTGAGAGAGGTGGAGGATTATTTCTTGTTATTTGAATTTTCAGCAAAATGGGATCCTGTTCCAACGATGTTATGTCAAAATCATGAAAATTTGGTCAAGGGATTTATGGGACAAACAACAGCTTTTAATCGTAAATTAATCAAGTCGGAAGTTTTGATTATGGGAGAGAATAAAACAGCTGGGGAAGTTAGGTATATGCATGGGAATGAAGGAAAAGGTACTTGGACTTTTTATGGAGGACATGATCCTGCTGACTATCAGCATTTTGTAGGAGACCCTGTCACAGAGCTAGATTTGCATAAACAATCAATCGGTTATCGTTTGATTTTAAATAATGTATTGTTTCCTGCTGCTAAAAAGAAACAACACAAGACCTAGTTTCGACCTAATTCTGAAGTAATACTTTGCAAATAAGCTTTTAATAGTGTCTTGTTTTCTTCTAGTGTATCGCCTTGGATAAACTGATTACTTTGCAGATTCATAATGCTTATTCCTTGTTCTGAAATTAATGCTGCTGCATTCGGATAGGAGTAAAAAGCAAAAGGCATAGTTGAAGGAGCTAGCAGGTCTCGACTGTATTTATACCCTGAATGATCCATTCCTAATTGATTTAATACAGTTGCAATCATATCTGTTTGTGACCCTATTTTGCGAACCACTGAATCTTGTACATTTAAAACTCCACCAGTTAAAAGTAAAGGAATGTGATAGGCTGCTGGTTGGTTAGGATCTAGGTGATTAATTGTACGTGTTCCATGATCTGCCATTAGAATAAACAAGGTATTATCCCATATCTTGGACTCCTTGCATTTTAAAATGAAATTTCCAATACAGCTATCGCTATAATGGATAGCATTTGCAAACATACTCTCTTGATCATTTCCAGGAAATTTCACTTTACCTGGTACAGTGAAAGGTTCATGGCTACTCATATTAAAAGCCATATACATAAATGGTTGTGGAGCTTTTTCAATATCTTCGTATAAGCGTTCAAACATATATTGATCATGTACTCCCCATTTGAATCTATTTTCAATAGCTTCTCCCGAAAAATGATCCTCATAAATCATATTTTGAAAACTCATTGTAACATAGGAACGGAAATTGCCAAAATTAATATCTCCAGCATAATAATACTGAGTTGTATACCCTTCACTCTCTAAATCTTTTGGAAAACGAGGGTATTTCATCAGTCTATTGGGATAATCAATTAAAGCCATTGATGGATTGGAGGGGAGTGCACTAATAGCAGCAACCATTCCTCTATCAGAACGATTACCTGTCGCATAAATATTAGAAAAAAGTATTCCTTCTTTTGCTAAGGCATTCAAATTTGGAGTGACATCAGGTAAACCACCTAATACTTCAATGGCACTAGCAGTAAAACTTTCCAATAGCAAAAATACAATATTAGGACGTTCTGTTTTTAATAAACGTGCTGCTCCTTCCTCTTGTTGTTTTGTCTGTTTTATAATCCTTTCAGCCTCTTTTTGAGACATGAAATCATATTTTTTCTTGCCATCATCCATATGCGTTAACTCGTACACAAAATTCCATACAGGATTGATTGCAGCTTGATTTGCATACATATTTTGAGGGTGGAAAAAAACAAAACTACTATTCATAGGAGCTACATTAAATCCTCCTCTAACGGGTATTAGCATCGCTCCACCAATTAGTAAAAATAGGGGTATGCACCAATATTGCCTTCCTTTATATCGTAAGCCAGAAAGAATCCAGTGTTTAAATACATACCAAGCACTGAATCCAAAGGCAGCAGTAAATAAAAATAAGGAGATCACTAGCCAAATAGGAGTTGAGGCAAACATCTCTTTTGGGGTTTTTAAGTACATCAAAGGAGTTGTATCAACGTGAAATCCCCAATTCTTAAACAACTCCAGATTTCCAATTGTGACAACAGAAAAGAAGGTTAAGCAGAGTATCGTTAGAATAGAAAAAAGTATGCGCACTGTTTTTTGCCCTAGAAATGAAGAGAGTGCCAAGAATATACCTGAAACCATCATAATATATCCACCTAAAGATAGATCTAAATGTAGTCCACCAAAGATGATGTGCCACACATCACCAGCTGTCAGTGTTTGTGAATCTTTCCACTGGTATAGTAAAAAAATAATTTTAGCAACTACAGATAATCCTATCCAGAAAAGATAGTATTTTAGGAAGAACACTAATTTTGTTTTCATAGCTTTTCAGTATTTTTTATGTCAATGAGGTTTTGTATAGATGTCTTTCTGCGATGGCGTAGCATCAATAAAGTGAGATCATCTGATTGCTGCCGTGTTTCAATATGTTTCTCAATATCTTTTATAACAGCTTCAATGATCTGTTTTGGAGATTTATTAGCAATCTCTTCAACACATTTAACCAATTTATCTGCACCATAAAATTGGCCGGCACAGTTTTCTGCATCTGTAATTCCATCTGTATAAAGTAAGATAGAACTGTTATGCTTTAGTGTATAGGTATGTTCGGTAAAGGTATGTCCTTCTATGACTCCTATGGGGACATCTGGATATTCCGCAATCGAATCTGTACTGCCATTTTCGTGTACAACGAGAGGGTATGTATGCCCTGCATTTGTATATATTAATCTTCCAGTATCAATATCTAAAATACCAATAAACATGGTGATATACATATCAGCTTCATTATCAACGCACATTTGTTTATTTAGAATATTGCATATTATGGCTGTTGATTGTTCTTCTTGTGCAATATATTGAAATAATTTGGCTACAGATGACATATAAATTGCTGCAGGTACACCTTTCCCCGATACATCACCTATTGCGAAGTGTAGTTGATTTTTTGAAATAGAAAATTGGAATGAATCACCTCCAACTTTACGCGATTGTTGCAATTTTGCTGCTAGTTCTAAATTGTTAGGCAGTTCAATCGGTTTAGATAGAAAACTTTGTTGAATGCGTTGAGCTGTGAGCATTTCAGTATTAACTCTTTCTTGCTCGGCTGTAGAGATTTTAAGTTTTTTAATATGTTCAGAAATATTATATTGCATATACCTAAATGAGGCATAGAGTTCTGTTATTTCTTTAGTTGATTTAATGTGGGGTATGTCAACATTGAACTGTTCATCTACAATCTTACGAACACATGAAGTTAGTTGTTTTAGTGGTAATGATTGAAGATGTACAACATATAAAATACAGACAAATACGAATAAAAAGGCTCCTGCTAAGTAAATAAGGCTAGTTCCGTGAAGTTTGATAGACGAATTTAGGCTTATGTCATAAGGAGAGACTATGCCTAAGTGCCAATTCATGAATGGAATAGGTGAGTAGTGTAAAAAATATGATGATCCATTATTTTCATAAATACTGCATCCCGTTTCTCCTTTGGCAATTTTATTTTTTAAGTATTGACTGATATGTTTATAATGTGTCTTTGAATTAGAAGATGTGTCTTGAATCGTGTTGAAAGAATGTGAAATACAATTTGCTGAGGAATCAATAATGAACAGATAACCATTCTGATACAACTTATAATCGCAGCTTAAAGCTATCATTCTTTCTAAATGAAAATCTAGTTTTAAGTACCTTTCATATTGATTTGGTAAATTTTGTAGTGGATGGCAATAGGACAGTATTGATTTTTGATTGACCTCGGAATAGATCCAAATACCTTTTCTATTATTTCCTTTATCTAATTTTTGACAAATAGATTCGTGAAGTGAGTAACGATTTTTAGTTGTTGTTATAATCTGACCATTGTCATGGCGAGTTGCTATGGTATGTATAAAATGGCTTGTATCTGAGTTTGTTCGTTTATAATGAATAGAAACTTCAATGAGTTGAGAGTGAGAATTTAATATCTTATGAGGAAGCAATTTGGATTTTGCTGAATTTGTAAACTTTCTGCTATTTATCGGATGGTTAGGAATTTGTTCAATAAGAGTAATAGTTCTTTTTAGACTTGTACAAATATTTTTTGCAAAAATTTCTGATTGCTGGTAAGTGTTGTTACCTATAAATTGGTGGACAGAAGTTACAAGTGCCACTGAAATAAAGAAAAGCACAAGAAGTAAAACTATCGCAAGATATACTATTAATTGTCGAGCAAACTGTGAGTGTTTAAATATTTTCATACTTCATCTTTGTATAAATTTCACATTATACCTAGCAAAAAAGGTGCTTTGTATAATGTGAAATTAGTCAACGAATTGGATTTAAAATAACCCCGAAATATGTCCATTTTCGTCTATATCAATATTTTCGGAAGCCGGTTTTTCTGGAAGTCCTGGCATACGCATTATTTCTCCAGTAATTGGTATTAGGAAGCCTGCACCTGAAGCTATTTCAATTTGGCGAACAGTGACAATGAAATCTTTTGGACGACCTAATAATTTAGGATTGTCTGATAGTGATTTTTGCGTTTTAGCCATGCAAATAGGTAAATGTTCTAATCCAAGTGTAGCAATTCTTTTTAGATCATTTTTTGCTTTTGCCGTGTAATCTATAGCTGCTGCTCCATATACTTCTTTCGCAATGGTTTCTATTTTCTTCTCTACACTCCAATCCCAATCATATAAAGGGCGTAATTTACAAACACATTGTTCTGCTACTTTTGCTGTTAGTATAGCTAGTTTTTTAGTTCCTTCGCTCCCTTTACTCCAGCCATCAGAAACTTCAATAGGTACGCCTAGTTCGTCGCACTTATCTTTAATCACTTGGATTTCAGCCTCTGTATCTGTTATAAATTTATTCAAAGCAATAACGGGACAGACATTGAATTTTATCATGTTTTCAACATGTTTTTCTAGGTTTTCAAGTCCACTGCGTAAAGCATCTATGTTTTCTTCTTTGAGGTTCTCTAATTTTACACCTCCATGGTATTTTAAAGCTCTAATTGTTGCTACCAAGACTACAGCACTCGGATTTAATCCAGCTTTAACGCATTTGATATCAAAGAATTTTTCTGCGCCCAAGTCAAATCCAAAACCTGCTTCTGTTACTACAAAATCAGAGATAGATAGGCCCATTTTTGTTGCTAATATAGAGTTTGTTCCTTGTGCTATATTGGCAAAAGGACCTCCATGTATGATGGCCGGATTTCCTTCTAATGTTTGAACCAAATTAGGCTTGATCGCTTCTTTAAGCAAAGCTGCCATTGCTCCATTGGCTTTTAAATCACGAGCATATATTGGTTTTTTACTGAATGTATAGCCCACAAAAATATTGCCAAGGCGTTCTTTTAAATCAGTAATACTTTCTGCTAGACAAAGTATCGCCATTATTTCGGATGCAGCAGTGATATCAAAACCACTCTCACGAGGAACTCCTGAGGTTGTTCCACCTAAACCTTGAACAATGTGACGTAAGGAACGATCATTCATGTCAATAACTCGCTTCCAAGTCACTGTTCGAGGATCAAGTCCTAAAAAAGAGTTTTTACTCTGTATATTATTATCAATTAAAGCAGCTAATAGATTGTGAGCTTTTTCAACTGCATTAAAATCCCCTGTAAAATGAAGGTTTATATCCTCCATAGGTATCACTTGTGAATAACCTCCACCTGTTGCTCCTCCCTTTATTCCGAAAACTGGTCCTAAAGAAGGCTCTCTAAGTACAACAGTTGTTTTCTTTCCAATTCGATTTAGTCCATCTGCTAATCCAATGGAAACAGTTGTTTTACCCTCTCCTGCAGGAGTAGGTGAGATGGCTGACACCAATATTAAATGTTTCTCTTGTACTTTAGTTGGATCAATTAAAGAGAGTGGAAGTTTTGCTTTATATTTTCCATACTGATCCATGATTTCAGGATCTATACCTGCTTTTTTTGCAATTTTTACAATCGGTTGTATCTCTACGCTATTTGCAATTTCAATATCTGTCATAGTTTGATGCTTCATATTATTTTAAAGAGAATTCTATAGAACCAATGATTTCATTATCACAGAATAACTCTGCTGTGTATTTGCCCTTGATTAAACTTCCATCATTCGGCCAGAACATTGCAACCTCTAAGCGGTCACCCTCATAGATAACTGTGCGTTTGACTGAATATGTTAAAGAGGCATTATCATACTTAAAGAAAGATTTATCGCTAAAAGCAATCACCTTCTCATCCGGACGTTTAAGACGTAGATAAACAACTTTATCTCCTCTTTTTGCTGTGATATTTTTCGTGATAATAAATTCGGCTTTTAAGTGAAAACACTTTCGCATGGAGGTCTCTTTATTCTTCTTGTTTACAGGGTAGACAATGAAATTTTCTGTACGTAGGGCACTTGCTCTATCAATTACTTCTTCCATGTTTTTTTGCTGATTCTCCAATTTTTTATTACGATTTCGCGTATAGTTGATCTGTTTTTGTGCATCGGAAACTTCTTTTGTAAGTTTCTGATTTAGTTGATTCAGTGAGTCTACTTGTACAACATAGCTTCGTAAAATACCACGAAGGGAACCAATTTCTTTTTTATAACGATTGATTTCAGCATATGAATTATTCCTAAATTCTTTCATCTTATCAA
>CAMRAP010000041.1 GCA_947039985.1 uncultured Odoribacter sp. | reverse complement strand
CGCAAAGAGAACTTACTGGATAATACCATTATCGTATTTACCTCTGATCATGGAGATATGTGCGGTGAGCATGGATTGACAAATAAAGGCATTCCATTAGAAGCCTCTGCAAAAATTCCTTTTATTGTTTACTATCCGGAGAAGATAAACAAAGGAACAGTGGTGAATGAAGCCTTGTCGGTTGTTGATTTTGCTCCTACAATTTTAAGTCTAGTAGATGTAAAGTCGTCTGTTCAGCATTCAGGACGTGATGCTTCTGCCTTATTAATGAAAGGCAAAGCACCTAAAAACTGGAATGATGTTATATTTATGCGAGGAACCAGTTCTCCTGAAGAGAGTAAGAAAGTGGCAAAAGGCAAAGCTTGTTGGGTTGCTGCTGTAACATCTCGTTATAAATTGGTTTTTTCAGAAGTTCCAACGGAGAAGCCTTGGTTGTTAGACCTGGAGAAAGACCCCATGGAGTTAATGAATTATTATTCTGACAAAGAGTATAGTCACATAGTAAAGGAATTGACTCAAGAGATCAAACAATATGGCGATAGACATAATGACCCTCGAGTGAAAAATGAGAAGATCGTTCAAGAAATGAACTCTATTTTGAGTGAATTTTAACTGAATGAATTTGTGATAATTATGAGCATCTTGAGAATAGGTGCTCATTTTTTTGATCTTATTTTTTGTTGTACCTTTGTATTTATAATTCTGAAAAACACGGATCATCAATTATCATTCAACGCATATAAACAATTCGCCAGATATACGTAAGCTTTTCAAAAGTTACGCATATCCTGCTATGATGAATATGGTCGGTATTGCACTTTACAATATTGTTGATCGTATATTTATTGGCCAAGGAGCTGGATCGCTAGCTATTTGTGGTTTAGCGCTCACTTTGCCATGTATATCTCTACTGGGAACAGTGGGAACGCTTACTGGTGTAGGCATTATCACACGTATATCGACAGCCATTTCTCTAAATAACAAGGCACTTGTCAATAAAATACTGGCGAATGCCGTATTTTTGAATGCATTACTGTCCATCGGTTTAATCATCTACTCGCTATGTAATTTGGAGATGATTCTTTTAGCTTTTGGAGGAAGTCGTCAAACCATACCTTATGCTCATAGCTACCTTAGTATATTACTTCCTGCTTGTTTATTGAGTAATTTGAATTTTGTATTTCTGAGTGCTATTCGTGCTTCGGGATTTTTTCGGCGATCGATCTTGATTACTCTCATAGGGCTTGTGGTGAATATTATTTTAACGCCCATATTTATTTTTGGTTTCCAAATGGGAATAGAGGGCGCTGCTATTGCCACTGCTATATCGATGGGTATTAGTTCATTATTCATAGGTATTCATATTGTTCTCAAGCAAAATATATTCACTCTATCGTTTTCTAATTTTGAGCTACATTTTCCAACGCTAGTTAATATTGTAAAGATAGGGATGGCAGCTTTTATAATGAATATTACTGCGGGGATGGTGAACATCATCATGAATCGTTATTTAGAAAACTATGGGGGAGACTATGCTATTGGTGCTTATGGTATCATTAGTAGTTATTCTATTTTGATTATCATGTTGTTGATGGGGATTTGTCAAGGTATGCAGCCCTTGTTACATTATAATTATATTAGTGGACGCTTTCATTTAGTGGACGAAACGCTAAAACTAGCTGTTCGTTCAGCTAGTTTGATTGCATGTGTTGGTTTTATTGTTGGCGAAAGCTGTACCCCTTGGCTAGTCAAAGCTTTTACATCGGATATTGAGTTGCAAAAGATCAGCGAGCAAGGACTTCGTTTGACATTTATCGCACTACCATTAATGGGAGTGCAAATCATTATTACAAGCTACTTTCAATCTGTTCGTCAAGCTAGAAAAGCCATCATATTAAATATTTCTCGCCAATTTCTTTTTTTAATTCCAGCCTTGGGATTATTCTCTAGGCAGTGGGGATTAGTAGGTATATGGTTGGCTATTCCCTTTGCCGATTTTATGGCGACTCTGGCTACAACAACTGTTTTCTTGCTTCGAAAAAAGGGAACTAGAAGTAAGTAGTTTAATCATATTCAGGCAAGAACTGAATAGCTTCATTCTTGCCTGAAATTACTTATCACAAAAGAACTCCTTGGTGTAATTCTATTTACTTCTTATTAAAATGATGGCTATAAATAAACGATTACACTTTATCAAAGCTGCAATAATCCAAAAGTTCGCATTAAATCCCACTTTTTAGAGTGATAAAGAGTCAGAAATGGTTTATCAGAGAACTGTTCGTATATTTTACTTGCTTGTTCTAAGGTAATCACTTCGTCTAGATCACAACACATAGAAAGTAGTTCTGTCAAGAAATCAATCTCTTTTTGTGAGAAGGTGATGACTTTAGAACTAGATGCCGATTGCAACAAAAGACCACCATCAGTTAGCATCACATCTGCACCGATCCACACTAATCTAGACGATGGATTGTAGATCCGACATTTGTCGAGTTGTGTCAAGGCATTTGTGATAATTGTAGATGGCACCAAAGTCTTAGGAACTTTAGCTTCAAACCATTGATGAACCTTTCTGTCTAGCTCTTCACCAATCATAAAGTAAGCCAGCGAGTTTCTCAAACCTTGGCCAACCAGATGAAGATTGTAGCTGCGATTCTCAACAAATCGAAGCTCGTTGTTTGCAAAGTCGTTCACGTGATCATTTTTCCTTTTTACGCCATATTTCTCAGGGTCTTTGCCTGAAGGACTATGGGTGGTCATCGCATATCGATGCCAAAAACCCGAAGAGATTAATTCCTCTTTAAACAGTTGTCGAACAACTTCTAGCGCATCAATACTCTCTTGTAGAGTTTGTGTTGGTAGACCATACATCAAATAGGTATGAACCATAATGCCACTATCGTTGAAATTACGCATAGAAATAGCAGCTTGTTCGATAGTAACACCTTTGTCTATCATCTTTAGTATTCGATCTGAGGCTACTTCCAGGCCACCAGCCACGGCAATACAACCTGCTGCTGCCATGAGATAACATAAATCACCTGTAAATGAGGCTTCAAATCGTATGTTTGTCCACCACGTAAAGCGCAAGCCTCGATTGAGTAGCTCCAAGCACATCTCTTTTAATAGCTTTGGTGGTGCAGCTTCGTCAACAAAATGAAAACCAGTAGAACCCGTCTGTTCTGAAACCTCAACCATCCAATCTACAATCTGAGGTGCAGAAACAGAGTCGTACTTTCGTATATAGTCTAGCGATGTATCACAAAATGCACATTTCGACCAATAACAGCCATGCGCTAGCATCATTTTATTCCACAGTCCATCACTCCACAATCTGTGCATAGGGTTTGTTACCTCGCATATTGAAAAGTATTTATCAAATGGCAGGGAACTGAAATCAGGACAACCTCTGTCAAGGTGCGACACTTTTTGGAAAGCATCAGAATAGCCTTCAGTTGTATAGGTTCGAATTAATTCTTCTCCATCGAGTATCCTTTTTAGAGCAATCTCACCATCGTCGAGCACCACGTAATCCACATATTTATAGATTCCCTTATCGCTCATCTGCCTCAGTTCTGTAGATGGATACCCCCCCCCTATGATCACTTTTATATGTGAGTGATTGGCTTTGATGTATTGTGAACACCTTAATGTGCTCAGGAAATTACCCGGAAATGGGACGGTGAAACTGACAAATTCAGCTTGATGAATCTCAATTTGCTCCTCTAGCATCTCCAACATAAGTTTTTCGATAACATTGAGGGGTTCATTTAGCTCCTGTTCAAACTCTTTAAATGAAGGTATCGAAAGGGAAATATGTTCGGCATAGCGACTAATCTCAAAGTATGGTGTTACCGTTTCTCGAATATAGTCGCTTAAATCTTGAAGAAAAAGTGTAGAAATATACTTGGCACAATCTATACTTCCCATTGTTCCATATGCTTGCGAAATATCCTCCATGTTTTCAAAACGTCCGCTTTGAGGGATGAAATCAGGCATCGCAATTTGATTTGCCAACATCTGTTCTTTGCCTCGTAAAAAATGCATAACAGTGTCAATCGAAGCTATATATTTATCCCGTAACGCATATATGCGCAGGAAGTTATCATCGTCGCTATCGCATACTTCGTCAAACAAATTTTGTAAGAACTCTGACGAAAAAATCCGATTCAGTAATTCAATGGATAGGTCGTACTGTTCTGCATCCACCCCATTTCGTCTCAAATACCCCTTTAAATATGCCGTAGCTGGGTAGGGAGAATTGGGTTGAATAAATGGCGGTGTAATTAATAATATTTTCGACATATCTCGGTATGAATGAATTTACTTTTCTGGTGAGAACTATTTATGATACCCCACTACGTTATTAATCAATGGAATCTTTGTTTCAGGTAGTTTTAATAAAATGGACAATCCTTTGGCATCCATATAAATACGAGGAACATTTGCTAATCCTACAGAAGCGCAGAATAAATTTACATTTTGTGTAACAATTCCTGCATCAAGAGAAGTGATCATTTTACTCATCTCTTCTCCAAATTCAGTAAATTTGCTTGCATCACCCACATGAAGTAAAACAAGAGGTGCTGTTAGAACATAGTCTTGAGTTTTGCTTAACAGTTTTCGATGATCGCCCTCTACAACTAAATCAAGTGCATGATTTACGTGATCATATTTATAAGCTCCTGCTTTCAAAAATACATAAGTTTCAATATCTTGTTTGTTTTTAGCAGAAGGAGCAGTGCGTTTGCCATCTTCACGATTAACTCCGTTTGTTGCCCATAATAGATCAGACAAATCTGCCTTGCTGAGCTCATTTTCACTAAACTCCCTAAAGGATTTTCTCTTAGAAAGGGTTTCCATCATAGATGTTCCCCGTTCTAAGTTGGGTTTGTCTAATATGATTTTGTTTGGAGTTGATGCACAGGCTATTGTAATAATACAGCTTAAAATTAAAAATGTGATGTAATTTTTCATGTTTTTGTTTTAGGATGGTTATAGTGTTGTTCTTGCATAAGGAGTTGTATTTAAGCCAACGAATTCACCAGCCAGGTATTTATAGTAGCCAGTAACAGCAACCATTCCTGCATTATCCAGTGAAAATCCCAAGCGTGGAATAAAAACTTCCCAATTTGAGCGAGCGGCTTCTTCATGTATAGCCTTTTGTAAAGCAGAGTTTGCAGAAACACCACCTGCAACAGCAATCTGTTTAATCCCTGTTTCTTTAGCTGCTTTTTTTAGTTTTGCCATCAAAACATCAACGATTGTTTTTTGTAATGATGCACACAAATCATTTAAGTTTTCTTGTATGAAATGGGGGTTTGTCTTTAACTCATCTCTAAGAAAATATAAAAAAGAGGTCTTTAAGCCACTAAAGCTATAGTTTAAGCCTTTGATTTGAGGCTTGTTGAAAGTAAACCGCTCGGCATTACCTTCTTGGGCAAGGCGATCAACTATTGGTCCACCTGGGTAGGTGAGTCCCATCACCTTGGCACATTTATCAAATGCTTCACCGGCTGCATCGTCAATCGTCTGACCAATCATTTCCATGTCAAGGTAGTCGCGTACAATGATCAATTGAGAATTACCTCCTGAAACCAATAGGGTTAGAAAAGGAAATTTGGGGTGGTGACTTTCTACGCCTGGTTCTTTGATGAAATTAGCTAATATATGGGCTTGTAAATGATTTACCTCGATTAATGGGATATTGTTGGCTATGGAAAAACCCTTTGCAAAAGAGGTTCCGACTAATAAAGAGCCTAATAGTCCTGGTCCTCTGGTAAAAGCAATAGCATCAATATCCTTTATTTCGATATTAGCCTTTTTGATTGCTTCTGAAACTACGGGGATAATATTTTGCTGGTGAGCACGTGAAGCTAACTCGGGAACAACCCCTCCATACGCTTCATGAACTTGTTGACTAGCAATGACATTCGTATATACAATTCCATCTTTTAAGATGGCTGCAGAGGTGTCGTCACAAGAAGATTCTATTCCTAAAATAACAGTCATATTTTATAAAAGTTTAAAAGGCTATTTTTATTTATTTTTTATCTATAATCATTTTTAAATTTCCTACAATATTAATACTTTTGTAGGCAAAGTGAAAGTAAAAGCAGGTATAAAAAAAACTCTACGAATATTATTGTTTGTAGCAATGACTATTTTGTTGTTGTTGTTGGGGATATACGCTGTCTTGCAAACCTCTTCTGTTCAAACAATTCTTGTCAAATACATCACTGAAAGAATCAAAGAAACCACAGGAGTACAGATACAGATAGGTAGTGTTGACTTTCGTCCTATAAGCTCTTTAATTCTTCATGATGTTTTATTGCAAAACTTTAAAAATGATACGATTGTATTTTGTGAGAATTTACAAGTAAAGACAGATTCTTTAAATGTAATAGAACGTAGCTTTAAGATCAGTGAAATTGTATTGGATAAAGCAAGCATCCATTTGTGGATGGAAGATACTACACGTAAGACTAATTTTGAGTCTTTAATAGCTTCACTTATCCAACAGAAAGAGCCTAAGCGCGTAAAAAATATAGATGACACGCTTACTCAAAAAAAGAAGAATTGGTTGGTTGGCATTGAAAAAATAACGCTTCAAAATTCTCGTTTTACGTATAGGGAGTTTCTTGTTAAACCCATAGATTATGGTGTCAATTGGACAGACATAGATTGTCGAGAATTGAATCTAGTGGTGACAGGTATAAACTTTGCTGAAACTCCTATTCAATTAGAGATTGAACATTTAAGTGTTGTTGAAAAGTCAGGATTAGTGCTTAAAAATCTCTCTGGTAAAGTGCAGGCAACCTCATCTAATTTACAAGTGACAGGTGCGTATTTTGAATTAGCAAAAAGTTATGTTAATCTAACTAAACTGGAATACAATTGGATGCCTAATCAGCATGCTTGGAGATACTTCCTTACTCACATGCAGCAATATTATGAAGTGGGTTATTCATCTGTAAGCTTTATTGATTTAGCTTATTTTAATGGTATATTACGGGGGATTGATAATACCGTAAAATGCAGTGGAATTGTTAGCAATACGATCGAGCATTTAGAAGGTGAAAATCTGTATATTGAATTAGGAGAAGAGAGTGTATTTCAAGGCAGTTTTAAATCACATGGGCTACCAGATGTATTGAACAGCACTTTTAATATTGACATCAAGAATGCACATTTAAGTCCAGAAGATTTAGCGGCAGTTTATTTGCCTTGGTTTGATATGAATATACCTATTCCTGATCCTCTCTATAAATTACCACATATAGATTTTAAGCAAATTAACTTTGATGGGAAATTAGATGACTTTGTTGTAGAAGCTCAAAGCACCACACCTGCTTTGAAAGGAGATTTTAATTTGATTTATAAACCAGCTAAGGATACAGTCAACAAGTGCGTAAGTATGCAGGGGGACTTTAAATTTAATCGGCTTAATTTTAATTTATTTACTGGTAATTCTATGCTAGGGAGGGGGGTGTTGAGTGGATCGTACAATGGTATTTGGGACGATAATGGAGAATCATTCAATATCAGCAGTAAATTACATCGCTTACAGATCAACAAAGGATGTATACGGGATGCTGATATTGCCATGACTTGGGAGAATAATCACCTAGATCTGCTTGCTTCTGTGGATGATAAAAATTTATCAGGAGGTTTTCTTGTTACTTATGACATGAATGATTCCTTAAATTTTGCTAGTGCAAAAGGACATTTACAATTTCATGATTTATCAGCCTTAGGACTGAATATTAAAGACTCTACAGAAACGCTTACAACCTCATTTGATTTATTGAATATAGGTGACGATAACAAAAACTTTTCAAAATTAAATATAACTGATCTACATTATTCTAACGCTATAGGCAGTTTTCAGATAGCTGATTTAGCGCTTGAAGATGCTTACTACGATAAGCTACGTTCAATCACCTTAAAATCTGATATTTTAGATGCGTTTATTGATGGTAATTTTCAAGAAGATCAAGCACGGCTATTTATTTGGGGATTGATACACAATTACCTACCTGTATATTCAAAAAACAAAAAACTTCAAGCTTTAAGTAGTGAGGAATTGAAAGGACTTGACTTTAAATATGACATACATATAAAAGATGCAGATGATATTTTAGATGTATTGTATCCAAGCCTAAGTCTATCACCTGGTGCAAAACTATCTTCGCATTTTCAAGGGAAGGATGAATCGTTGGATCTTACCTTTTTAGCTGATACCATTCAATATAACAATATTAGCTTGCTAAATTCAAAAATAGAGATGGCAGGTAATATGGATACATTAAAGTTGTATTGCACGGCCAGTCAGCTTGGTTACGGTCTTGATTATCAGTTGTATAATGTTCGAAATGAAATTAATCTGACTAATAATACCTTATTTAATCAATTAAATTGGTGCAACTGGGAAGCTGAAACCTATAGTGGAGAGTTGGCTACGAGAATAAAGTTTATTCCAGATTCAAAAAATAAATATAGAACTGACATTCAAATTTATCCAGGAACAATAATCGTGCAAGATTCTGTATGGAAAGTAAGTCCTTCATCTGTAACAATTGAGGGTAAAGAAGTTGATATTCAAGGTTTTTCTGTTTTTAGAGGAGATGAGTATTTATCTGTAGAAGGGCGAATATCAGAAGGTCAGCAAGAAAAATTGTTTGTTAATTTGAAAAACTTTGATTTAAAGAATTTAGCAGAAATAGAGCCTTTATGCGACTTTTCAATTTTTGGAGTGGCTACAGGATCTTTAAGTGTGCAAGATTATTATAAGGAATTGCTGTTTTTGTCTAATTTTAATATCAAAAATATAGGGATAAAAAAAGACACTTTAGGAGATCTTCGTTTTCGCTCCTATTGGGATGCCACAGATCAAAATTTAAGAATTGCTGCTGAAAATCAAGTAGGGGATAAATTTCCATTGAGGATTAATGGCGTTTACAGTCCAGAAACAGATTCCATACATGTAAATATAAAATTAGAACAAGTAGATTTACAACGTTTAGCAGTATATGCTCCGGATGTAGTATCAGATGTAAAAGGTTCTATTTCAGGGGATATACTTATTAATGGAGCTTCAAAAGAGCCAGATGTATCTGGACTGATTTATTTAGATTCGGTGGGGGTAAAAGTGAATAAATTGAACACTCCATTTTTTGTAAATGATACGCTAAAAATCAGTCGAAATAAGCTTAAATTTGATGATTTATCTTTGAAAGACATAAATAATCAGACGGCTATTCTAGATGGTGAATATCACATTTGGAATAATCGATACAAAGTGCAAGCTAAATTTAAAGATATGTTAGTGTTGAATACTGGTTTTTCTGAAAATGAATCGTTTTATGGTCAGATGTATTTAAGTGGTTTGGCAGAATTAAATAATACCGATGGAATAACGAATGTAACTATAAATGTACGTACAGAAGAAAATTCACGATTATATGTTCCTTTAACTAATAGTGTAGATGAAACATCCAATAATTTTCTTCATTTTATGACTAATAATCAAGCTGAAAAAAGTGCTATTGAACCCCAAAGCTCTGTGCTAGATATCAATTTAAATGCAAATATTGAGGTTAATGATCATTTAGATATACAGGCTATTTTTGATCCTACTGTTGGTGATGTTTTGCGAGCAAGAGGTAGTGGTAATATCAAAATTTCTTTTGATAAAAACAAGGATTTAAGTATGCTTGGAAGTTATCAAATTTCAAAAGGAGATTATTTATTTACACTGAGTAATTTGGTGAATAAAAAATTTATATTGACACCAGGAGGCACTATTGATTGGAGTGGATCACCATATGATGCCATCTTGAATTTGAATGCTGTATATCATTTAAAAACGACGATAGCAGAATTATTACCAGATGCTTCTGAAGGTGATGATATTCCTTCTGAAGCAGGGCGTAAAGTACCTGTAGAATGTATTCTAAATCTAAGTGAGAATTTAACTAATCCTAGGGTGAAATTTGACATTAATTTTCCCAGCTTAGAAACCCAAAGTAGAAGCTATATTCAAAGTCTTTTTTCAAGTCAAGATGAAGTTAATAAACAGATGTTTTCATTATTGGTATTGAATAGTTTTTATAGAGCTGACGATACTCGTGACTATGGTCAGCAAGCGCAAACGGCAGGTGTTTCGACACTCACAGAAATGTTATCCAATCAGCTGTCTCGTTGGTTCTCTCAATTCAGTAATAATGTTGACATTGGATTTGCTTATCGCGTTGGTAATTTTGAAGACAATATGACTTCTGATGAATTAGAGCTAGCCGTTTCCACTCAATTATTAAATAATCGAATCACAATTTCTGCGAATGGAAATATGGATGTCGGTCAGGATCAGAATGCAACAACTGATAGTAGAGGTGGGAATATTGCGGGTGATTTTGATGTAGAGGTAAAATTAAATAGGCAGGGAACATTGAAGATGAAAGCTTATTCACATATGGACGAAAAATTACTTTATAATAATACCGAAACGATTCAGGGGATTGGTGTATCTTATCAAGAATCATTTAATACCTTCAA
>CAMRAP010000040.1 GCA_947039985.1 uncultured Odoribacter sp. | reverse complement strand
ATATTTTAAATGTCTATTTTGGAGAAAACAGCAATCGCTTTTTTTAATATTTCTAGTTCTAACTTACTATTACGTAACTCTTTCTCTAAATCTTTTATCTTTCTCTCTTCATCTGTAAGGCGTTCCACGCCTCGACCAGGAAAGCTGGATTTTCCATATGATTCATAATCCTTGCGCCACTTTGATAGTTGACTGATAGATACTCCTAATTCTTTCGATAAAAGACTCAGGCTACTGCGTGAATAGCTTAATTTGACGGCATTCTCTTTGAACGCTTTGTCATAGTGTTTTGTTCCCATTGTGTAAAGATACGTTATTAGAGTTGCTGAACTCCTTATGCGGGTAAAATTAGGAATTCCATTCGTGCGGATTCACCTCTCTCGCTTTACAGCTTCCTTTTCTAAGGCTAAAAATCATTCCAGCATTATCTCCATTTCTTTCAATCTCTTATATACTTTGAAATACTGATCTGCAATTTAGCAAAAAAAATGGAAACAATTATTTTACTTTCAATGATTATACTGATTTTTATACCCATAAAAATTAGCTGGCTTGAAAGATATTTAATTTAAAACAGTTCGCGATGATTAGGTAATCAGAAATTTATATAATTTTGCCACCAATAAGTAAACATAGAACACATGAGCACACTTCCTATACATTTCGCACCTTTACAAGGATATACTGAAGCTTCTTACCGTAATGCACATGCAGCCATATTCGGAGGAGTAGACACCTATCATACACCATTTGTCCGTATTGATCGGGGAGATTTCCGCTATAAAGATGTGCGGGATATTGATCCTGTAAACAATAACGTACCTCAACTTATCCCCCAATTAATTGCCCCGAATGCAGAATTGGCAGAACGGATGATTCACCTATTTATAGAGAAAGGATATACAGCAGCGAATATAAATTTAGGATGCCCTTTTCCGATGCTAACCAAGCGACATAACGGATCGGGAATACTACCTTACCCAGAGGAGGTTAAAGAGTTGCTTCGTGTAATTGAGAAATTTCCACAAATTCGCTTCTCTGCAAAAATGCGTTTGGGATTTTCAGAAGCTAGTGAATGTTTAGCATTAGCACCCTTACTTAACGACACTTCTCTATCAGAAATCACCCTACATCCACGCTTGGGAGTTCAACAATATAAAGGTGATGTTGATTTAAAGGCATTTTCAGCATTTTACAATGCCTGCAACTTACCTATCATTTACAATGGCGACCTACATACTGTTGAGGATATCCAACGCATAACAGAACGCTTTCCAAAATTATCAGGAATAATGATTGGACGTGGTCTACTCACCAATCCAGCACTAGCATGTGAGTATAAAGAGGGACAGATCTTAACTTCCGACCAACTGAAAGAAAAGCTTCAATTGCTTCACAATGGCGTATTTGCTCACTACGAATCACAACTACAAGGAGGTGAAAAACAACTAGTCGTTAAAATGAAAGCATTTTGGGAATACCTAGCTCCACAAATCGACCGTAAAGCTTGGAAAGCCATCCACAAAAGCACCACCCTAAACAAATATAATATTGCCATACAAGCAGCATTAACTTTGGGAAAGTAAGTCGTTTATAAAAGTTCAACATCATACCTTGAAACTTCAAAGATGTCTTCATTACTAAATTTTCAAAAAAAGTGTACATCCCCGAACTTGGAAAAAAGATAAAAGCAAACCATTAAGGTCTAACATACGTATGCTATAACTAAAATTATACGCATGCTATCACTGCTAACTATTTCACATCAATTACCATTTACTGATCCTGTATTAAAATTTTTGATCATACTGAGCATCATTTTACTTGCTCCCCTCCTACTAAACAAATTAAAAGTCCCCCATTTATTGGGATTAATTATTGCAGGAGCAGCGATAGGTCCTAATGGGCTCAATCTAATACTACGAGACAGTAGTATTATTCTATCAGGAACTGCAGGATTACTATATATTATGTTTCTAGCTGGCTTAGAAATTGATATGGACGATTTTAAAAAGAATAGTGGGCGAAGTTTAGTATTCGGTGCATACACCTTTCTTATCCCCATGTGCCTGGGATTTATTGCTGGATATTATATACTACATTTTTCAATAGCTACCTCCATACTATTGGCCAGTATGTTTGCTTCACACACCTTAATATCCTATCCAATTGTTAGTAAATTAGGAGTTGCCAAAGATAAAGCCGTTACGATTACAGTGGGGGGTACAATGATTACTGATATTTTAGCTCTACTTGTTTTAACAATCATAGTAGGCCTAGCAACTGGAGAAATTGGTGGACAGTTTTGGGCATATTTGAGTATATCCGTCACCCTATTTTTTCTTTTCGTCAGTATCGTATTTCCTATCATTGCTCGCTGGTTTTTTAAACATGTACAGGATAGTATTTCACAATACATTTTTGTCTTGGTTATGGTCTTTTTAGGAGCCTATTTAGCAGAACTGGCAGGATTAGAATCCATTATTGGTTCGTTTCTGACGGGACTTGCCCTCAATCGACTCATTCCTCACTCCTCTCCTTTAATGCACAGAATAAATTTTATCGGTAACTCTATATTTATTCCTTTTTTTCTGATTGGAGTGGGTATGCTCATCGATTATCGGGTGTTTTTTGTAAATTTTGACACCATTAAAATAGGAATTGTTATGATTATTGTGGCATCTATTGCCAAATACTTAGCAGCTTGGATAACTCAAAAAACGTTTCGAATGTCCGCAGATCAACGTCTCGTAATCTTTGGCCTAAGCAATGCACAAGCAGCCACTACTTTAGTGGCAGTGATGATTGGTTACAATGTTATTATAGGAACAAGTGCCGAGGGACTCCCCATCCGATTGCTAAACGAAAGTGTGTTGAATGGTACGATACTAATGATTGTAGCAACTTGCACCATTGGCTCTTTTGCAACCCAAAAAGGAGCACACAATCTAGCCTCTAGCGAAGCTGATGGAGAAGAAAGTGAAGATAGCACACCACAAGAGCGTATACTGATCCCTATTCATGATGAAAATATTGCAAAAGAATTAGTTCACCTCAGTCTTGCCACAAAATCTAAAGACAACACCGATCAGTTATACACCTTAAATGTACTTGACAATCAATACTTTGAAGACACTCAACGACAAAAAGAAGCACAGCAATTATTAAGTTATGCTACTACTATGGCAGCAGCAACAGACACAAAGATTCAAGAACTCCTTCGCTACGACATAAATGTCCCCAATGCAATAATCAGTAGTATTCTAGAAAATAAAATCACAGACCTAATACTAGGCATCCATAAAGAAAAAGGGATTTCAACCACTTTTCTAGGAAGAGTAACCGAAGGAGTACTTGCCCATAGCTGTATCACAACTTTAATTTACAAATCCACTCAACCTTTTTCTACTATAAAACGCCACTTAATTGTTATACCAAACCATGCTGAAAAAGAGGCGGGTTTTACGTATTGGGTTAAACGAATCTGTAATATCATTCAAAACACAGGCAGCAAGCTTGTTTTTTATGGTTCGTCTAAGGTATTGAAACACTTACAAATTATTTTATCAGAACAGAATGCAAATGCAGAGTTTATAAAGTTTGATAATTGGAAAAACTTTCTAATCGTCTTTCGAGACGTGCAGAATGATGATAATCTGTGGATTGTAATGAGCCGCCCATACGGAATTTCCTTTAATCCAAAAATGGAAGATATTCCCGATTATCTAAATAAATATTTCCAAGAAAATAGTTTTACGTTGCTATATCCCGCACAAGCCAAGGAAGTCGATGCAAGCGACAGAATGTATTTGGTGTGACAAATCCCCAAAGATCGAAGTCAAATTTCATCCATATTTCGCCAAATTCAAAATTATCATGTATCTTTGCCTTTCAATTAAATAAATGACGATGATAAAACATATTGTATTAATGACATTTAAAGCTTCAGCAGACAAAGAGGCTAAAATGAATGAAATCAAAACAGAATTAGAGAAATTAACGCTTGTTATTCCTGAGTTAAAAGAGATGCGTGCAGGACTAAATATAAATCCAGCAGAACAGTGGGATTTTGCTTTAGAGTCGCTATTTGAAAGTATGCACGACTTAGCTATTTATGTCGAACATCCAGCTCATCAGAAAATCGTTAAAGATTTAATCGCTCCAATTAAACTTGATCGTGCTTGTATTGATTACCAATGCGACTAAAATAAATTAAACCAGTCAGTAGCTTTTAAAAGCTATCTCGTGTGCTTGCTAAACCACGTAAAAAACAAGAACTATGCAAAAAACAGTAACGATCCCCTTTATGTTGTTGGGGATTCTTTTCAATGTATGCCTAATTGCGGCAAATTTATTAGAAACAAAAGTCATTCAAATAGGTCCTATCATTGCCACTGCTGGCTTGATTGTGTTCCCTATCTCGTATATCATCAATGACTGTATCGCAGAGGTCTGGGGATTTCAAAAAGCTCGCTTAATCATTTGGAGCGGATTTGTGATGAATTTTCTATTCATAGCACTTGCCTATTTGGCTATTACTTTACCAGCAGCTCCATTTTGGGAAGGCGAGGAAAGTTTTAACTTTGTATTCGGTCTTGCTCCACGAATAGCCATTGCTAGTTTAATAGCCTTTCTCATCGGCTCATTTTTAAATGCCTATGTGATGAGTAAAATGAAAGTTGCCAGCCGAGGAAAGCATTTTTCTTTACGAGCAGTCACCTCTACATTAATTGGAGGAAGTGCCGATTCTATTCTCTTTTTTCCCATCGCTTTTGGAGGATTAATTCCTGCCGATGAGCTATTAATTATGGTGGGAACACAAATCGTTTTGAAATTCATGTATGAGATTGTCATACTTCCTGTCACTATCCGTGTGGTCAAATACATCAAAAGAATTGAGGGTATAGATGTTTATGATAAAGATATCTCTTATAATATACTTAAGGTGAAAGATATCTGACATCACAACTTTTATAAGAAAAAACCTTCATTCAATATAAAAATACTGAATGAAGGTTTTAGTTTTAGACTAAATATAATCTATTTATTTTTTATCTCCTACGAAAGTAACATTCATTACAATTGAAGGTAATCCTGCAGCCAATGGAGCATTAACCTTAATCTTAAGATCTGCTTTCTTACTATTCATTGTACCACTTACCTCCAAGTCTGCTTTAATTGCTCCATTCATAATAGCTACCTGATCAGCTTTTCCACTCACTTTTTCATCATTCTTAATGCTTACCTTAGGCACTTTTAATTCACCAACAGGTATCGTTCCAGCAAACTTAAAATTTTTTAATTCTAAATCAATCATATTATCACCTACATACACGATACTGATCGTATCCTGCGATGGTTCTCCCATTGGAGTTCCATCTTCCATAGCTACTGTTATTGTACCAACATAATTACCAGCCACAGCTTCAGCAATATTTTGCTCATCATCATCATTACTACAAGCTGTAAATACCAAAGCAAAGGTAAGTATTACCAAAGACCATACATTTTTTTTCATCATTTTTTATTTTTTAATTGTTATTTAATTTTACCTATTCCATGCAAATAATATGCCAAAGATAAATTCCTTCATTTATACTATAATAAATGAAGGAAGCAAAGTTAGACTATTTACTTATAATTCTCAAATTAGGACTATTAAAATAAATAATCAATTTCACATCTCTATGAAAAACCAGCTTTTTTGTCATGAAAGCTAGCATTTTTCTGAGTATAATTAATACATCTTGCATAAAAAATATAAAATCAAGAGAAGTATTATTTATTTTCATCTATTGGCATATTTTTTGATGTATTCTTGAGTTAATATAAAACTAATTTTAAACAACAATTATGAAGAAAAATTTATTGATTTTATTTCTAGTATTTTTATCCTTTAATTTTATCGCTTGTAGCGATGATGACGATCCAACTCCAGCACCACCACCGCCAGTTGAACCAGTTGAACCAATTGACGCAGCTTATCTTGTAGAAGGTAATTATGATGTATATACCATGTGGACAACTTCTTTAGGTCATCGCGATATAATAGAATCATCTGATTTTCATGTATCTAAAGTTGGACAAGGTTTGATAAAAATTGAAACAGAATATATCGAATTAGATACTGCATCAGGTAAAAAAATGAGAATTGGAACTATAGTATTAGATTCAATTCCTTTACAAATTATAGGTGAAAATAATTACACTTTTGAAACAACAGATTCTCTGGATTTTGAATATACAATCAAAAAGTCAGAAGCAATAATCAAAGGAAGCGTTATCAATGGTGTTGTTTCTGCCACTATTACATTAAATGCTAAAGATATATCTATCTCTTTAATATTTGATGGAGGCCAAGTAGCAAACAATAAAGCAGATATTGTAAGAATGTCTATCCATGACGAAGTTATTGGAGGTCAGCCAGAAATTAAAGGGACGACAATAACTATTTTCGTAAAACCTGGAACTCCTCTAGAAAAATTAAAGTTTGCTCCAGAAATCACTTTATCTAAAAATGCTGTGAGTAATCCTGCATCTGGTGAATTAATCGATTTTTCTAAAGCAATAGACAACGGAGGTGATTTTAAATATGTAAATTATGTTGTTCTTCCAGAAGATAAATCTGACACTAAAATATATCGTGTAAAAATACAAATTGGTAATGATTTTTCAAAATCTTCTTTTGAAAAGTGGACTCCAGAAGGGACTGATGAAGACTATGCTGATTTTAAGAAACCTATTGCAAATTGGTCTACTTCAAATCCAGGAGTGATGCTTATTATGATGTTCCCAGGCTTACATACAGGAAGAGCTATTGTATCTGACGTTGCAGGACAAACAGGAAAAGGAGCATCTATAAAAACTGCCAATACAACAGGTATGGTAAGTATTGCACCAGGTTATTTCCCATCTATACCTAAAATTACTTCTGGATCTTTGTTCCTTGGAAGCTTTATAGTAGATATGGTGAATACTCTAAAAAGTACAAAATTTGGATTACCATATTTCAAAAAACCAACCAAAGTAAAAGGTTTCTTTAAATATACTCCTGGAGCAGAATATTTTATATGTAATGATTGGAAAAATGCAAATCATATTGCAGAACTTGATCCTACTAAAACTGACGAATGTGCCCTTAGCGCTGTGCTTTACGAAGTATCTTCATTTACAAATGAAAATAATTTACTTACAGGTGTAGACATCTTTACTTCGGATAAGATCGTTGCTATTGCACAAAAATTTAGCGCCGGACAAGCAGATTTAGCAGAATTTGAATTAGTATTAGATTACAAAAAAGAGTATGACTCTAGTAAAAAATACCGTTTAGCTGTTATTTTCTCTTCTAGTAAAGATGGAGATAAATTCAGTGGAGCACCAGAAAGTTTATTAGTTGTAGATGAAGTTGAAATCATCAACGAATAATTCAAAAAGAGCGACTTTCGAGTCGCTCTTTTCTTTTAAAAAATCAATGTCTTTCCATCTTATACAATCTACTTTTCACCAATAGATTTTATAGCTAAAGAGCTATCAACTTAAGGCAGACTCATACCCGTCCCCTTGTTCCAAATACAATTCGATTAATCGTGAAATGGGATATTTTTCCAAATCATCACTAGTAACTTGTAGGTATTCTTGCATACTTGCTGAAAAGTGGCTGACTTCTAATCTATAAATACGGGTGTAAATAATCCGATGTGAGAGCACATGTTTTGGCATCTCAACCATCTTTAACACCTGAACCTCTACCCCTTCAGTCAATTGCTGATACTTGGGCAATTGCTGTAAATCAGTAAAAGAGATCGATTCATCAGTCTCTATCAAAGGGTACTCATAAAGATTTTGCCAAATATCCTTCGCATTGCGACGGGCAATCAAGTGTACTCCTTGGCAAGAGATGTGCAAATAATTGAAATAACGAGATTTCACTAGCGTTTTCCCCACTTTCAATGGCAATTTTTCAACAAGACTAGAAGCGAAAGCCACACAACACTCTTGTAAGGGACAATGCAAACACTTAGGAGACTTGGGAGTACACTGCATAGCTCCAAAATCCATAATCGCTTGATTGTATTGATCAGGCTGTTTAAGATCAAGTAATTCCTGTGCTAAGGCTGCAAAATATTTTTTCCCTACAGTACTGTCTATGGGAGTATCAATGCCAAATACCCTAGCTAGCACTCGATATACATTTCCATCCACCACAGCATAAGGTTGACACCAAGCAAATGAACAGATAGCAGCAGCAGTATATTCTCCTATCCCTTTTAGAGAAAGCACATCCTGATATTTTTGTGGAAACTTCCCATCGAAACCTTCCATAATCTGCTTGGCAGCGGTGTGTAGGTTACGAGCACGACTATAATAGCCCAAACCCTGCCAATATTTCATCACCTCATCTTCTGAAGCTTCTGCCAAGACTTCTACCTTTGGAAAACGTTCCATAAAACGATTAAAATAGGCTAATCCCTGCACTACTCGTGTCTGTTGTAATATAACCTCAGAAATCCAAATCCGATAAGGATCGCTTGTATCCCTCCAAGGTAAAAAACGTTTATTCTCCCCATACCAATGCATTAAAACAAGGCCAAAATTCTCCATCTTTATTTACAAATTGATTTTAGTATCCCTTCCAGGTTCTGTGCCATTCTGTCACACTCTAATCCCATCCGATTTACACAAGGACAAAAATAGCAATTATTCCATCAAAAAATCTATCTTTGTGAAACATTGAATGACTATATATACATATACAATACGCCCTGATATTAAAAGATATGCAACAAACAAACATAACACTCTATACGGTTATCGGTAATCCAGCAGGTATCTCAACAGCGATACGAAACATATTTTCTCCAGTAACGAAATCATTGAGTTGTGAAGAGGATAAAACAACTTTAGTTTTTGAAGATGACACACAAATTATTTTTAATCTCTCGCACGCACAAAATAAAGCTGAATTTATTGAAATGCACACCAGTGGAATGGCGAACTATTTTGCACAAGCTGAAACAGATAAACCAACAGTAAAGGAGAATGTATTGCTACAAATTCAGCATTTTAACTGTGTTGTAGGAATTGTTTTTGAAACGGACGAGAATGAAAATCGTACTCATTACATCACCAATACACTTTTTGATTTAGCAGCCGAAGTAAACGGTTTTTTACTGTATCCGAATATGCATATTTACACGCCACAGGGCAAATTGCTTTATTCAAGTGAAGGTAAAAGTGAATTAGAAAGTTTTGCCCCAATCGCTAATGCTGATCTACTGCATCATGAACAAGCAGAAGAAGCTGAAGCTGATATTCAACGTCGTCAACGCTCCATTGCCCTATTGCAAGAACAAGGTATTCCATATCATGAAACCCTTAGAAGTGAAGTCACTGAAAGTGAAGCGCTCATTCAAACTCGCGAGGAGATTGTAAAACGTGCTGCTGCCCTATTTGCCGTTGCTGTTTATTCTGAAGTGATGCTGTCTGAAAATCCAGACCGAAAAGAGGCTTTGACCTACTTCTATAAGATGGACGAAATCTATGGTATAAACAATTGGATAACGGATAAAGAAGCGAATTATGTGGCTAATCCAGAAGCTACACAGCAAGAACGCATACAATTTGTGTGGCAATATGAAAACTGCGCAAGCCTCCTCTGGTCTGCTGGTATCATAGAAGAATTACCCTATCCTGCTGAAATATGTAATGTTACTGCTATTGCCGAAATATTTTGGCAAAATAAAAGCATAGAAGAGCTACTTTCTAAAGGGGTTTCACCCAGTGATTCGGAGATATTAGATGCAGCCGACCTTAGCCTACGATACGATTGGGCATGTGTGGATGCACGTATAAATAAAAAAGAAGCACCGATGAAATTGGATGGCGGTATTGTGATGGAAAGACATTACACCTTTCATTGGATTATCGGAGCCAGTAAAGAGGCTACATGGGACGAAATTCAACCCAATACTTAGAAAAAACTGAAACACGAACTTATTAATCATTCGGATCTGCACCTACCACTCGGAAGCGCTGTTGTAAGGTATTCCCCTCTTCATCCATCAAGGTCAGTTGATGCAATCCCTCTTGTAAAAAAAGTTCCATTTGATGAATATGACGACTTACTCCAAGATATTTTTCATTCACATACCAATAAATACTGGCATTAGCAGTGCGATGCACGGCTTCAAAAATCAACTGACTAGGTTTTCCTCCAAAATCTCGTGGGATAAATACTTGTAAGCCTCGCTGAGGATAAATCATACCCATCACTTCTTCTCCCTGAGCTTGACAATCCTTGCGATAAGGGGGTAGTTTTTTATATTCGGTATGGCTTCGACAATAATACCACTCTTGAACTGGTGGTAAAACAAACCAAGGTCTTGTTTTTATTTTATGCACTGGCTCACAAGCTGAATTGACTTGCCATTGCTGGCTTTCGTCCAAATGCACTAAACGATGAAAAGGACATTGATCTGTACGCTCGCCAGCAGTACACACATTGATTGTATCTGTTTCTGAACAAAAAACAGATGCACGATATCCACTATGCCTACACACCACCACCTTTTGCATCTCCTCCCAAGGTTCATAGAATTGAGTAGTAGTGGGTAGAAATCCT
>CAMRAP010000039.1 GCA_947039985.1 uncultured Odoribacter sp. | reverse complement strand
GGAATACCTTCGCTTACAGCTGTTATTGTGGTTTGTGTGGGTGTCTTTGGTAATATTGCAGGTCCCGTTCTGTTGAGAGTGTTGGGTATACATAGTAAAATGGCTAAAGGATTAGCCATGGGATCGGCTGCTCATGGATTGGGAACGGCTGCTGCTATACAGATGGGAGCGGTAGAGGGGGCTATCAGTGGATTGGCAATTGGTTTGATGGGCGTGATGACTGCTATTTGTTTGCCGCTGATGAATTGGTTGTTCCAGATAGGATGATGATTAGATAAAAAAGAATTGATAAATATATTTATGATGAAAAGATTTACACCTTTATTATTTGTACCAAGTCTTTTGCTTGCTCAAGAGCAAGAGCAAAAGCAACCCAATATTGTTGTGTTTTTAATAGATGATATGGGGGTGATGGATACCTCTGTGCCTTTTATGGTGGATGAAAATGGGAACCCTCGTTCTTGTCCTTTGAATGATTGGTATCGTACTCCAAATATGGAGCGTTTGGCTAATCAAGGGGTTCGCTTTAACTCTTTTTATGCGCAAAGCGTGAGTTCTCCATCCAGAGCATCTATTTTGACTGGACAAAATTCTGCTCGACATAGAACGACGAATTGGATTAGTCCGACGAGTAAAAATACAACTCCTCATGGACCTAAAGCGTGGAACTGGGAAGGATTGACAAAATCGGATGTGACTCTTCCAAAGGTTTTGCAATCGGCAGGATATAAAACAATTCATATCGGTAAGGCGCACTATGGACCAGTAGGAAGTGAGGGTGAAGATCCTAAAAATATTGGTTTTGATGCCAATGTTGGTGGTTGTGCAATAGGACATCCAGGTAGTTATTACGGTGAAGATGGATATGGGCATATCAAGGGTGCAAAATCGCATGCTGTTCCACATTTGGAAAAATACCACGGTACTGATGCCTTTTTAACGGATGCACTTACACAGGAAGCCAAACGAGAAGTTGCTTTGGCGGTTGAGCAGGATAAACCATTTTTCCTAAATATGTGTCATTATGCTGTTCATGCTCCTTTTATGCTTGATAAACGCTATGTAGATCATTATAAAGGTAAAGATAAAAGCGAGCGTGCTATCGCTTTTGCAACGCTTATTGAGGGAATGGATAAATCATTGGGTGATTTGATGGATTATTTTGAGGAGTTGGGCATTGCTGAAAATACGTTTATTGTTTTCTTAGGCGATAACGGTTCAGATGCACCCTTGGGAAAAGCCAATGAGTGTACATCCGCTGCACCACTTCGAGGTAAAAAAGGAACGGAGTATGAAGGAGGGGTGAGGATTCCATTTATTGCAGGCTGGGGAAAGAATAGCGATACTACTCCTGCTCAAAAACGTACGAAAATAGATGCCGGAAAGATACAGTTGCAGCAGGCTACAATCATGGATCTGTTTCCAACTTTACTTGCAATTGCTGATGTGGATATGCCTAAGGGCCATATCTATGATGGATATAATATCACTACTCAATTGGCAGGGAAGAAAGATAGAAAAAGAGAGGAGCAAATCTTGATGCATTTTCCACACGCTCATAATTGTAGTTATTTTACAACATATAAAGATGAGGAGTGGAAATTGATATATGAGTATAGCCCTAAGACTCCAACTGAGCCTCGTTATCGTCTTTTTAATCTATCCGTAGATTTGAATGAATCAAATGATTTGTCAAGCGCAGAGCCTGAAAAATTAAAAAAGATGGTGGAGAAAATGGTGAAGCAGTTGGATCGTGAGGGAGCATTATATCCACAAGATGTGCAGGGTAAAGAGTTACGTCCTATTGTTCCATAGTGAGCTTTTAGATAGGATATTTTATTTAATTTAGAGAGAGAGACATGAGTGTAAATAAATCTTCAAAGACGGCTTCGTTTCTATTTGAGCAGAAACGAGATCAAGTGCAACGTAGTTTTTCTACGATGATAAAAGTGGTGGGGCCAGTCTGTAATTTGGATTGTGATTATTGTTATTATATAGAGAAAGATGCTTTATATCCAGGCAAGAAAATGACTTTAGCTGAGTTTGGGATGAAAGGCGATGTGCTTGAAAAATTTATTCAAGATTATATTGCTTCTCAGCCTCAAGAGCGGGTTGAGTTTATTTGGCATGGGGGAGAGCCAACGCTTTTGGGTGTGGATTATTTCCAGAAAGCCGTAGAGCTACAAAAAAAATATGGCGAGGGCAAAGAGATTGCCAATGTATTGCAAACCAATGGCACTTTGATTGACGAGCGTTGGGCTAAATTCCTGGCTAAGAATAATTTTTTATGTGGCTTATCGATCGATGGTCCTAAGCGATTTCACGACAATCATCGTCGCTATACCAATGGCAGAGGGTCGTGGGATAAGGCTGTGGAGTGTGCTAGAATATTTCGAGAAAATGGAGTTGAGTTTAATACGATGTCGGTGGTCAATGCTTCGAATAGTAAAGAACCTATTGCTGTATATGAATTTTTGAAGGAAATAGGTAGTCGCTATATGCAATTTTCGCCCATTATAGAGCGGATCGCTTTAGACGATCAAGCGGATATGTCGATTGTAGATAATAGTTATTCTAAGGAGACTGCTTTGATGCAAGAGAATGTGACTGCCGTTGGTTGGGGAAATTTTCTGTGTCGAATCTTTGACCATTGGGTGAAAAAGGATGTTGGCTATTGCTATGTGAATTGGTTTGATAACACTTTGGCTGCCTATGTGGGGCAAGAACCTTCTCTTTGCTCTATGGCTCAAAATTGTGGCTGTTCTTTAGCTATTGAACACAATGGAGATGCATATTGTTGCGATCATTTTGTTTTTGCAGAACATCGTTTGGGGAATATCTTTGATAAGAATATAGCAGAGATGGCAAAGAGCGATCAGCAGTTGTTTTTTGAACAACATAAAAAAGACACCCTTTCTGCTCGTTGTAAGGCTTGTGCTTATTTGAATATGTGTGGTGGAGATTGTCCTAAGAATCGAATCGCAAAGACAAGTGAAGGAGAGTCGATCTCTTGTTTATGTACCGGTTTTAGAATGTTTTTTGAACATACACAAAAGCATTTTCAATTTATGGCAAATGAATTGAAAAATCAGCGTCCTCCTGCGAATGTGATGAAGGCAAAATTTTGATGCAAAGACGGATTATAAAAGTGAAAAAAATGACGTTTAAAGAATTTATAAGCCATTTCCCTTGGCTTATAAATTTTTATTTTTTATTTTTGTGTTCTATTTCAATTCCATCTGTTTCTATACAGGTGATTATACTACAAAATAAATAAAAAATCCTTACAATTTTTATGTACGACATTTTACAACTAAATGACAAATTATTGGCTGATTTGCGAGTGATTGCAAAAACTTTGAAAATCAAACGAGTAGAGGCCTACAAAAAGCAAGAATTAATATATAAAATTTTAGATCAACAAGCATTGGTTGAAAGTCAGCCTGAACTTGATCTTGAAGTTCCAGTGCAGAGTGATGAGCTTGTGCCTGAAAAGCAGTTAAAGAAACCTCGTGTAAGAATGGCACGTCCAGAGGCTGAAAAAGTGGGAGATTCTAAAGGGGGTATTCCTAAATCAGCAAAACGTGAAGAGGTGGAAAAAGAGGAAAAAGAGGAGATACAGCTAGAAGAGCCAGTTCAAGAGGAGAGTGTATCCAATACCCCACCCGTAAAACGTAAAGGTGTTTTACGTCCTAAAGTGGAAAAAATAAAACATGCAGATATTCTTGACAGTGAAGAAGAAGCTCCTAAAACGGAGGAAGAAGCTCCCAAAACTGAAGAAGAAGCTCCCAAAACTGAACGTAAAGCTTTTATAAAGCAGCCATCACAAAAAAAGAAAATTGCTCATAATGATATTATAGAGACTAATTTGGATATTTTGGAAGCTGATGAACAGCCAGAAAGAATAGATGCAAATAATGTTCAGGAGCAAATAGCGCAACCCAAGGAGGAGGGAGTTAATAAAAAGGAACCTAATCGTCATGAAAATGGAAATCCTAATCCCAATAAGATGCGTTTTGATAAGAAAGATAAATATTATGAATTTGAAGGAATTATAGAAAATTCAGGAGTTCTTGAAATTATGCCTGATGGCTATGGTTTTTTACGTTCTTCTGATTATAACTATTTGAATTCACCAGATGATATTTATGTTTCTCAAAGTCAAATAAAACTATTTGGTCTACTAACTGGTGATACTGTTCAAGGTACTGTGCGTCCTCCTAAAGAGGGTGAGAAGTATTTTCCTTTGATTAAAGTAGCAAAAATAAATGGCAAGTTGCCAGATGCAGTTAGAGATCGTATCCCATTTGACCATTTGACGCCTTTATTCCCAGACGAAAAATTCAATATTGTAGGGAAAGGAAGAGCCACTTTATCGACTCGTGTGGTTGATATGTTTGCTCCAATTGGTAAAGGTCAACGTGGACTTATCGTGGCACCACCTAAGACCGGTAAGACTGTATTGTTGAAAGATATAGCCAATGCAATTGCAGATAATAATCCAGAGATTTATTTGATTATACTTTTGATTGACGAACGTCCTGAGGAGGTTACTGATATGGCACGTAGTGTAAAAGCAGAGGTGATTGCTTCTACTTTTGATGAGCCTGCAGAACGTCATGTAAAGGTGGCTAATATTGTATTAGAGAAAGCAAAACGCATGGTAGAGTGTGGGCATGATGTTGTGATCTTGCTAGATTCTATTACCCGCTTAGCTCGTGCTTATAATACTGTTTCTCCAGCTTCTGGAAAAGTTCTTTCGGGAGGGGTTGATGCAAACGCTCTTCATAAGCCTAAACGCTTTTTTGGTGCTGCTCGTAATATAGAGAACGGAGGTTCATTAACTATCTTAGCAACCGCTTTAACTGAAACGGGTTCGAAGATGGATGAGGTGATCTTTGAAGAGTTTAAAGGTACAGGTAATATGGAGTTACAATTGGATCGTAAGTTGTCGAATAAGCGTATCTATCCAGCTGTTGATATTACTGCTTCTAGTACTCGTCGTGAAGATTTATTGATTGAAGATTATGCTTTGAATAGAATATGGATTTTGCGTAATTATTTAACAGATATGAATTCTGTTGAGGCTATGCAGTTTGTAAAAGATCGTTTGGTGAAAACAAAAACAAATGAAGAGTTTTTGGTTTCTATGAATGATAGATAATATTCAATCTTTTAAATATAAAAATAGTCCGTTTGATTTTTTCAAGCGGACTATTTTTATATGTTTTAATGAAAAGTACTATACTTTTTTTGCATCTAATCTTTTGACTACCTGTCCATAAATAATTAAAGCTAAAGATGAAACTAGAGCAATGGCAGCAAAGTAATACCAGATATAATGCGCATGGCTGGTTGCCGCTAACCACTCTTCGTGACTAGTGAATAAGCTTTGGTCTGGGCAGTATTTGGTTAGTAGGAATCCTGAAATTCCAAATCCTAAGATAGAGGAAAGGAATGAATGTAGGTGACTAAAACCAAGGTATAAGCCTTCTTCTCCTTTAGGTGCTTGTAGTGAAAAATATTCTAGAAAGCGAGGAGAAATAAATGTTTCTGCTAAACCTTGAAAAATAATACCAACTACCATGGTAAATGCTACTGGGTGCATACTTAAAATAGTGGTTTCTGGGTCGAGCATATTACCATATGACATGACTATGGCTGAAAGGGGCATGATAAGCATACCAATAGTCATAGAAGTCAGAGCAGAGCGGTTTCGCATAATCTGTGTAACTAAATTCACACATAGAACAACAACCAATGGATTTACATTGGCATACCAAGATGGCGCTGCACTTTCGCCTGCTAATCGAAGCACATACTTAGGCATAGTGGCGTAAAGTTGGTGTTGTACAATCCAGAATCCAGTGATAATAAGGATTAAGGTAATTAATCTACCGTTAGAGCATACCTTTAATAAGGATTGCCATATTTGGCTAAATGTTTTCCCTTCTCCGCTGTGTTGAGCACTTTTATAGAAAAACCAAATAGCGATTAATGCAATCAGTGTCATCGATGCTGAAAAATAATTTAAGGTGATTAAACCTTCGTTTCCTAAAGCATCGCGTAATGGTTTTACAATTGTTTTTCCGGAGAATGCTCCAATATTAACCATTCCATAAAATATAGCAAAACCTCTTGCTCGATTGGCTACACTTGTTTCTTTGGCTACAGTTCCAGTGATGACACTTTTGATAAAAGCACCTCCGATGACAATTAGCGCCATAATAGGAATAATGCCATATTGTAGTCCACTTTCAGTTAAACCTTTGAATGTTGTATCTTGTCCGTATTCTACTAATCCAGTTGACTCTAGCCATGTAGGGAATAATCCAAGTCCAGTATATCCCAATGTTAATAGTGAAAAAGCGATTAGCATTGAGTTGCGAAAACCGATTTTATCGGCTAATGCACCTGCAAAAGTAGGTAATAGATAGAGACAAGCAGAAAAAGTTCCTGCAATGGTTGCTGCTTGTATATCACTAAATCCTAAGATTCGACTGAGATAAAGAGTGATTACAATAAATACACCATAATAGGCTGCACGTTCAAATAATTCTACGGTATTGGCTACCCAAAATGCTTTGCTGAATTTAGATTTGTCTTGTTCTGTTGCTGTCATTATTTTAGATTGATGATGATATGATATAAATAAAGAAAAAACGAAGAACCAAACATGCTCTATATGTTTGGTTCTTCGTTTTTAAAATGGTAGATCGTCAGCCTCTGGCATTGGTGGAATATCTTCCACATTATATTCTGGCATAGGAACGTTCTCTGGATTTTGAGGAGCTAACTTTTCAATTCTCCATCCTTCTAGATTATTGAAGTATGATGTTTTTCCATTGCTTTCCCATTTTCGACCTCGTATATTAAAGTATACTTTGATACTTTCACTTAAATTGATTGTTTCAAGTAGATCGCAACGATCTTGTACTAGTTGTACTTTTACGAAGTCATTCCATTGTGGATTTTTTTCGTTTTCAACTTCAATAACGAATTCTCGTTTTTGGAATTTATCACTAATTTGTTGAGTGTCTTCTTTGAATATTAGCTTTCCGCTTATTTCGTAATTCATGCGCTTAATTAAATTGAGATTATGCTTGCAAAGATAACAAAGTCCGAAGAAATTTCTTCCTTCGGACTCGTATTTATCTACTTAAAAATGTATTTTATTTTTTAGCAGGCTTTTCAGGAGTAACAATCTCTAATAATTCGACATCGAAAATAAGAGCTTGGTTAGGACCAATAGATCCAGGTCCACGAGTTCCATAAGCTTGGTCAGCAGGGATATAGATAGTCCATTTTGATCCAACATTCATCTCTTTAAGAGATTTTGTCCATCCAGGAATAACTTGATTTAATGGAAATTCAGCTGGTTCTCCTCTGTCTACAGATGAATCAAATACAGTTCCATCAATTAAAGTTCCATGATAATGAACTTTTACCATATCTGTAACTGCTGGTTTTGCACCATCACCTGTTTTTTCCACTTTGTATTGGATTCCATCAGATAAAGTGTCTACTCCAGCTTTCTTTGCATTCTCTTCCAAGAATTTTTGTCCTTTTACTAAATTTTCTTCACCAACTCTAGTTGAAAGAGTTTGAATATAATTATTTAAGAACATTTCCATCTCTTGTTGAGTGGTTTTCATCTCTTTTGCTTGCATAGCTGAATTTAAACCTGCTACGATAGCACCCATATTAGGTTCTTTAAAGCTCATGCTTTTCATACCAGTACCATACATATAGCCAATATAAAAGCTAGCAGTGTCATCAGCTGTTTTTAAAGTTGCTGAAGTTTGAGTCATAGACCCTGTTTGGCAGCTCATGCCCATTGCTGCAATTGCCAAAACCAGTAATAAATTTTTTACTTTCATTGTAAATTTGATTTTAATTAAATTTGAATTTTTATTTTAACGTTGATTTTATACGATAGCTAAAAGCTCTACATCAAAAATTAGAGTTTCGTTTGGTCCGATAGACTGACCAGCACCATGCGATCCATAAGCTAATTCAGATGGAACATAAAGTGTCCATTTTGATCCAACAGGCATCAATTGTAAGGCTTCAACCCATCCTTGTATAACTCCACCAACTGGAAATTCAGCTGGCTCAGCTCTTTTTACGGATGAATCAAATACTTCACCATTGATAAGGCTACCTTCGTAATGACATTTTACCGTGTCATCAGCTGTAGGTATAACTCCATTACCTTCAGTTAATATTTTGTATTGTAATCCACTAGCAAGTGTTACAATTCCTTCTTTTGTTTTGTTTTCTGCTAAAAATGCCTCACCAACCTCTTTAGCTGCACTACCTTGCTCGCTTTGGATTTTTGCAAAATAATCTTGTAGTATATTATTGGCTTCATCAGGTGTTACTTCTGGCATCTTTCCGGCAAAAGCTGTAGATAAGGCATCATTAAATGCTTCTGCATTGATGGTTTTTACTCCAGAAGAGATTAGGTTGCTAGCAATGCTTAAGCCTAAGCTATAACTAACTTTGTCAATTTCGTTTGTATACTTCATTGTATTGTTAATCGTAATTATTAATTATTAATCGCGCAAAGATAAATTAAATAAGACAAAAAATAAAGGCGAATGACTAAAAAGAATAAAAGTAATTAGTTGATGATCAAAAAGCTATTATTTAGATGTCCTCTATATATACTTATTGTGTTTATAAATAGTTCTATATATTTGTTTTAAATATGATTTATTCTAATGATTCTACAATTACTCCATCTCGCAATGAAATTTTTTGGTCTGACATATCTGCTAGTTCTTTATCATGAGTAACTATAACAAAGGTTTGATTTAATTCATCTCGCAAATTAAAAAATAATTGGTGTAGTTCATTTTTGGTGGAGGAATCTAGGTTTCCAGACGGTTCGTCAGCTAAAATGATTTTAGGTGAGTTTATCAATGCCCGCGCAACAGATACTCTTTGTTGTTCTCCACCAGAAAGTTCAGACGGTTTGTGTGAGATTCGTTCTCGTAATCCTAAAAGATCCAATAATTCCATCGCTTTTTTCTCGCTTGCTTTGCGGCTAGTGCCTTTTATCCAGGCGGGCATACAAACATTTTCAAGTGCAGTGAATTCTGGCAATAGATGATGGAATTGAAATACAAATCCTATATAGTTGTTTCTGAATTCAGATAGCTTATTTGGGGAATAGGTGGCAATGTTTTCTTTATCATACCATATTTCTCCCGAATCTGGTGTGTCCAATGTTCCCAATATATGGAGTAGAGTGCTTTTACCTGTTCCACTACTACCTACAATAGTAACTACTTTTTTTTCAGGAATATATAGGTCTATACCTTTTAAAACAGGAAGCTTACCATAGCTTTTCTTTATATTTTTTATTTCTATCATGTTTATAATTCTAATTTCAGCGTAACAAATATATCATATTTTTTTGAAACGAGAAAATAAAGAGATAAAAGGATGATGGGACAATATAGTGTTATTTCTTTATGACACATGGACTTATGATTGACGATGAAACAGAGGTGAAAAAAAACTTTCAAATAAATTGAAAAAAACTGCTTTTATTTTTGACAGTTCAAAAAAAAGTACTATTTTTGTGATGTCAAAATTGGCATGCGGGCGTGGTGGAATTGGTAGACACGCTAGACTTAGGATCTAGTGTCGCGAGACTTGGGGGTTCGAGTCCCTTCGCCCGTACAAAAGCAGAAAAGCCGCCTTATTTGAGGTGGCTTTTCTGCTTTTAATATAATAAGCAAATAATAGTATAATCGTTGTGATAGCTCAAGCTGTTGCAATTTTTGAACAACAATTAGCATGAACATAACAAAAACCCAGATTGACGATCTAAATGCAAGTATTAAGATTGAATTAAGCAAGGAAGATTATTCTGAAGGCGTAGAAATAGCACTGAAAGATTATCAAAGAAAAGTAGATGTAAAAGGTTTTCGTAAGGGAAAAGCTCCTATGGGAATTGTTAAGAAAATGTATGGAAAAGCTTTGTTGGCAGATGAGATCAATAAAGTTTTAGGTGATACTTTGAGTAATTATATCAAAGAGAATGATTTACAGATTCTAGGAGAGCCTCTACCCAATGAAACGGATCAGAAAGAATTTAGTTTGGATGAAGAGGTATTTGAGTTTTTATATGATATCGCAATATCACCAGAGGTAAACGCTAAGTTAAGCAAGCGTGAAAAGGTGGTTTATTATAGCATCAAAGTTGATGATGAGATGATAGATAAGCAGATTGAAAGCATTTGTAAAAACAATGCAGAAATGCTTCCTGTTGATGAAATTGAAGGAACAGAGTATTTGAAAGGTGAGTTAGTAGAGTTAGATGAAAACGGTGCTATAAAAGAGGGAGGATTAGCAAATGATGATGCTTCTATGTCTCTTTTTTATATGAAGGATGATGAGTCTTTAACTTTATTCAAAGGCAAAAAGATAGGTGAAGAGGTGAAATTTAATGCGGTTAAATCTTTCCCTAATAAGACTGATTTTGCTGCTATGTTGGGTGTTTCTAAAGAGGAAGCTGAACATTCTAATGAGAATTACTGTCTTGTTATTAAAGAGATTAAACGACACGTTGATGCAGAAGATCGGAAGAGCGTCGTGTAGGGAAAGAGTGTTAAGATTAGTGTGGATCTC
>CAMRAP010000038.1 GCA_947039985.1 uncultured Odoribacter sp. | reverse complement strand
CTACACGCTCTGGTTTCAACCTTTAAATGGTGCTACCGCAGAGATTCACGATGGATTTATTGATTTACAGAAAAATGGCTCAGTTATCGAATCTTTTGACGGACAAATGTTGATTCAGCAAGAACCAGATGCTTCGAGTTTCCCAAATGGAGGAATCCGCAACACTTTTGAAGCTAGAGGCTATACGGCTTGGGATCCAGGTTCGCCAGCTTTTATAAATAATAATACCCTATCTATTCCTACCGTATTTATTGCATATACTGGTGAAGCATTAGATTATAAAACACCCATGCTTAAAGCTTTGGCTTTGGTTGATAAAGCAGCTGTTGATATTTGTCAATATTTCGACAAGGATGTGCGTAAAGTAATAGCAACATTAGGATGGGAACAGGAGTATTTTTTGGTAGATGAGGCTCTTTTTAATGCTCGTCCCGACCTGAAAATGTGTGGTCGTACTCTGATGGGACACGCTGCTGCAAAAGAGCAACAACTAGAAGACCATTATTTTGGTGCAATCCCTGGTCGAGTGAGTGCTTTTATGGATGAATTAGAGTATGAATGTCACCGTTTAGGTATTCCTGCAAAAACTCGTCATAACGAATGTGCACCTAATCAGTTTGAGTTAGCTCCTATTTTTGAAGAAGCGAACTTAGCTGTTGACCATAATCAGTTGTTGATGTCCACAATGAAAACAGTGGCAAGACGCCATGATTTCAGAGTGCTCTTACACGAAAAACCTTACAAAGGAGTGAATGGCTCTGGAAAACATAACAACTGGTCGCTTGCAACAGATACTGGGGTAAACTTACTATCACCAGGTAAGAATCCAAAATCTAATATGCAGTTCTTGGTGTTTCTTGTAACAGCAACAAAGGCAGTATTGGACCATGAAGCTTTGTTTAAAGCTTGTATTGTATCTTTGGGTAATGAACGTAGATTGGGTGGAGATGAAGCTCCTCCTGTGATTATGTCAGTGTTCTTAGGACAACAACTGGACGCTATCTTGGATGAGATTGAGCAGAAGGTTAGTAGCAAAAAAATGAGTCCTGACGAAAAGACGGAACTGAAACTAAATGTTGGCAAGATTCCTGAAATCATGCTGGATAATACCGATCGCAACAGAACTTCACCCTTTGCTTTTACAGGCAACCGTTTTGAGTTTCGAGCAGTAGGCTCCACTGCAAATTGTGGTGCATCCATGATTGTATTAAATACATCGGTTGCCGAACAATTGATTATCTTTAAGAAAGAAGTAGACACATTAATTGAAACAGGCGTCAAGAAAGATGAAGCTATTTTCCAAGTGCTTCGTAAATTCATCATTGAATGTAAAAAAATTCGCTTCGAAGGCAACGGATATAGTAAAGAGTGGAGAGAAGAGGCAGAGAAACGAGGCTTGTCGGTCAATAGCGACTGTATCAGCTCACTACGTGCCTACCTTATCCCTAAATCTAAAAAACTGTTTTTTGATAATGGCATCTTTACAGAACGTGAACTAGAGGCTCGCTTTGAAATAAAGAACGAAATCTATTTAAAAAAATTACAAATAGAATCTAGGGTTTTAGGCGATTTAGCTCTAAACCATATTATTCCAACAGCGATTACTTATCAAAACACTTTAATCACCAATGTTCAGGGCTTGAAAGATATTCTACCAGATGTGTATGCTGAAGTGGGAGAAGTGCAGTTAAAAGCAATCAAAGAAATCTCTACTTATATTAAAGCGATTCGTACCTTGGTCGATGAAATGACAGAGGCACGTAAATCAGCCAATAAGATTGAATCGAATGAGGTGAAACGAGCAGAAGTATATTCTGCAACAGTTCTTCCTTATTTGGATGAGATTCGTAATCATATAGATAGACTTGAATTACTTGTAGATGACGAGATTTGGCCACTGCCGAAGTATCGCGAACTACTTTTCTTTAGATAGTAAAAAATAAAAGGTTGTCACATCATATTGAAGTTGACAACCTTTTATTTTTAATCCATCACCCAAGCCCAGACATCCTCTGTTGATAGTAGCTCGTTATATCGATACCCATGCCACTCAAAGGCTTTCAAGTGCTCTGGATCACGTATGTTATTATCCATCATATAGCGCACCATCTCACCACGAGCCATTTTGGTGTAGACTATAACCTGCCTTAACTTATTACCCTTGTGTTGTAAAAATTGAAAGTCGATAACTCGCACCGATTTCTTCACTTCTCTCCAATGAAAAGCATTTTGCTCCTCTTTGGAGGCTAGATATAGCAGTGTCCCCCCTACTTCATTCACATCGTCTATGAGTCTCTGCGTTTGAATATCTCGCCAATATCTGTCTACTCGTTCATCACTCTCTGCTAGCCTAACAAATCCCTCCATTCGATAGGGCTTTATCAAATCCAAAGGTCTGAGTAAACCATATAACAATGAGGAGATACGCAAATGTTTTTGCAAATAGGTCTGTTTTGCTTGCGATAGCTGCCCTTCTCCTTTGAAGTGTTTGTAAACTACACCATCGTAAGTATCCATCGCAACAAGAGTAGTGTCCCCTTTGTCGAGAAAGTTGATAAAGCGATATTTTAATTCTTTGGCTAAAGGTGCACTAATTTTAAAAATCTCCTCTAGCTCCACAGCACTATAACGCAACATCAAGGTGGCAATATAGCTAGTCTGCTCCTCAAAACGAGGCTCACTACACCTCTCTTTGGAGATTTCCATCGCAGAATCACTGCGCATTCTTTTCGCTGGAGATATCAGTGCTATCATCGTATTTTTGTTAAGCCCTAACTGCTGCAATCATTGATGACTAGTTACTCTTCGTTAATCGCTTTCCAAAGTGTATCTTTTAACTCCGTAATACCTGTTTGTGCAACAGAAGAGATAAAGACACAAGGAATATCAGGAAGATCATTTCTCATTTCATCAATTAGCTCCTCATCTGCATAGTCGCATTTAGAAACAGCCAATATTCTTTTCTTATCCAATAGTTCGGGATTATATTGTTTTAACTCATTCAGTAGTATGTTATATTCAGCATGAATATCTTTACTATCAGAAGGCACTAAAAACAGTAGGATGGAATTACGTTCGATATGACGTAAAAATCGAACCCCTAAACCTTTACCAAGATGGGCCCCTTCAATAATTCCAGGAATATCAGCCATTACAAATGAACGATCATCACGATAGCTTACAATACCAAGATTGGGAACAAGCGTGGTAAAAGGATAGTTTGCAATTTCTGGTTTTGCAGCAGAGACAACTGAAAGCAATGTAGACTTTCCAGCATTAGGAAAACCAACCAATCCAACATCTGCCAATACCTTCAATTCCATGATGATAGTACTCTCAATACGTGGCTCTCCTGGCTGAGCAAAACGAGGGGTCTGATTTGTTGACGATTTAAAATGCCAGTTTCCTTGACCTCCACGACCACCTTTCACTAGTATTTTAGTCTCGCCATTTTTTGTTATCTCGCAAAGAGTTTCACCTGTTTCAGCATCACGAGCAACCGTTCCAAGAGGCACCTCAATAATAACATCTTCACCATCTGCTCCAGTACTTCGGTCTTCACTTCCAAAACATCCATCACCAGCATATACGTGACGCTTATATTTTAAATGGATCAATGTCCAAAAGTTATGATTGCCTCTAATTATGATATGTCCTCCACGTCCTCCATCTCCTCCGTCAGGGCCACCTTTCATAGTCAGTTTATCTCGGTGTAGATGGGCCGATCCTCCTCCTCCTGCACCACTGCGGCAGAAAGTTTTCACATAATCAACAAAATTCGTAGAAGCCATAAATAATAATATAAAGTAATCTATAAAATAATAACAAGAAATTATAAAGCTATTGTATCAGCTTTAAGCATTGAGGATATATAAATCAGGACAATTACGACCTAAACCATTGTAGTCTAATCCCCTACCAACCACAAAATCATTTTCTAAAACAATGCCGCAATAATCAATATCCACCTGATATAAAGCTGCTTTAGGCTTATAAAATAAGCTAGCAACAACTACCTTCTGTACACCTTTAGCGTGTAAATATTCCAATAAATGAGTCATCGACCTGCCAGAGTCAATAATGTCTTCCAAAATAACAACAGTACGCCCTTCAAGATTCTCTTCCAATCCGATTAATTCTTGGATGCTACCAGAGGAAGAAGTACCTGTGTACGATGCTATTTTCACAAAACTAATCTCTGTTTTTGGAATTGTAATCTGTTTTATCAAATCAGCAGTGAACATAAACGAACCATTCAAAACACTTAAAAAAAGTGGAGCGGTGTCTTTCAAATCTTCATTCATACTATTCGCCATTTTACAAATGACATCATCAATTTTTGAAGATTCAATAAAAAGACGAAACTCTTTATCATGTAATATAAGATTGTTCATATTTAGTCTATCGTGCTTGATTTTATCCAACAAAAGTAATATTTTTAGGTCATATATACGGTGTAAAACAGGATTATATTTACTTTTGCATGCGGGAAGTATAATGACCCAGATATTATGTCCCGATATTTGATCTAATTTACCATTAAATATATTATAAAATGAATCCAAGAGTAAGTATTATTATGGGGAGCACCTCTGATCTTTCAGTAATGGAAAAGGCTGCAACAGTTTTAAACGATATGGGCATCCCATTTGAAATGAATGCATTGTCTGCACATAGAACGCCTGAAGAGGTTGAAGTATTTGCTAAAAATGCTGCTCAAAGGGGCATCGAGGTCATTATTGCTGCAGCGGGAATGGCAGCACACCTACCAGGCGTTATTGCAGCGATGACTCCTATTCCAGTTATTGGAGTACCCATCAAAGCCTCTTTAGATGGAATGGATGCCTTGTTGGCTATTGCTCAAATGCCTCCAGGAATACCTGTCGCAACAGTTGCTATCAATGGCGCCATGAATGCAGGTATATTAGCTATGCAAATATTGGCTGTTGGTGATGATGCTCTAAAAACGAAGATGATAGAGTTTAAGGAATCTCTAAAGGGAAAAATTGTTGAAGCGAATAAGGAGTTAGAGAAAGTGAAGTACGAGTTTAAGACGAACTAAGATATTCACTGTCTCTCTAAAGATCCCTTTCAGAATCAAATCTGAAAGGGATCTTTTTATATAAAAATGTTGCTTAATTTATGCAAAAGTTGTAAATTGAAGAATGTTCGTTTGGTGTATATTGTTGTTCTAAATTAAAGCATATGAAATCCTATCCGTTTTATTTTTTATTGCTTTTTCTGTGTTTGTGTTTTAGAGTTTCTGCCCAAGATCTTTCTCAAATTGAGACTTTATTGGAAAGAAATCATATTGAAAACACAGAGGATGGCTATGAAGAGATGGTAAACACACTCTTAGAATTAGCTGCGAATCCACTAAATATCAATAGCGTTGACTTTGATTCTCTAAAGCTACTATTCCTTTTATCGGATAGTCAAATTGATCAAATTATTGCCTTTCGGAAGAAACAGGGGCATTTTATTCATCTAAATGAACTGCTCTTAGTGCCTGGCATCAGTCATAAGGACTTGGAAATCATTCAGCCTTTCATCACCATTGGCTTAGATAGAGCAGAGCGAAGGGCAGCGCTACTAGCTCAAACAAAAGCAAGTCATGAACTATTAGCAAAAGTAAGAAGTACACTACCTCTTCAAGAAGGATATCGGATGTACTCTCCTAGCGACTTTGAGGAGAAAAAAGAGTATGATAGAAAAGTGGCTAATCGCTTTCATTGGATTCCAATGGGATCCTTAGTCAAATATAAATTGACCTTAGGTAAAAATCTACAAGCAGGATTCACCTTAGAGAATGATGCAGGAGAGGCTTATTTCACAAAGAATCAAAAGAGCGGTTTTGATTTTTTATCAGCCCACGTAAAACTAACAACTGCCCATTTTTTTCGACAGATTGTATTGGGTGATTACAAAGTGCAATGGGGACAAGGATTAGTGCTTTGGGGTGGATTCCCTTCTGGAAAATCAGGGCTTACAGTAGCAAATGAAAAAGCGGGAAAAGGAATTGCAGCCTATACCTCTACAGATGAAAATAATTTTTTAAGAGGTGTGGCTCTTTCTATGTTTGCCAAAGGAAATTTGACTGCTGATCTGTTTTTATCCCACAAAAAAATAGATGCAAACGTGATACAAGCAGACACCATTGATAGTGATGACCTACGATCTGTATCGCTATACACTTCTGGATATCACCGCAATGATTTAGAATGCAGTAAGAAAGATGCTATAGAAGAATTTTCAACAGGAATGGCGCTACATTGGAATTCAGATTTTTGCCGTATTGGATTCAATGCCTTGTATTACAATTTAACACCAGCTTTAATAATAGGCGATCGAGAGTATCAGAAATATTATGATGATGGAAATAAACGCTATTTAGCCAGTGTCGATTATAAAACATCTTATCGAGGCATCTATCTTTTTGGCGAAACAGCTCTTAGTGATAATGGTGCTTTTGCCACTGTAAATGGGCTACGTACAAGCACTTCATTCATCTCAGGAAATATCATTTATCGAAGATATGCAAAAGACTATGTTTCACGCTATTCTGCTGGCTTTGGAGAGTTTTCAAATTCTTCTAATGAAGAGGGTGTATATTGTGGCGTTGAATTAAGTCCTGCAAAAGAGCTAAAGCTAAATATGTATTACGATTGGTTCCGTTTCTTTAGTCCTCGCTACTTATCCTCAACAGCCTGCAGTGGTTGGGAAATGCTAGCAGAAGCAACTTATAACCACTCTAAATTTGAGCATCGTTTACGTTATAAAAATGAAAAACGCCCTGAAAATATCAAAGGAGGTGATTTATCTACAGATCGAATGAAAAGCGAATACCGCTATCAACTAAACTACAAACATAATAAGCAATTAGAACTGCGTACACGACTAAGTTTATCACGCTACAACAAAGATCTCATACAAGAATCGGGCTATATGATTTACCAAGATGTTATTTTTGTAACTCCTTCTACAGATTTTAAAATGCAGTATCGATTGGCATACTTTAAGACCGATTCCTATCAATCTCGAATTTATGCGTATGAGAATAATGTTCTATATGGATACTCATTTCCTGCTTTTATGGGACGGGGATGGCGTACTTATTTGAATTTAAGCTGGAAACCTACAAGAAAAATAAACTATTACCTAAAATTTGGATTTACAATTTATCCTGAACTAGAGAACATGAGCTCTGGACTCGGTAAAGTAGATGACAATAAGCGGTATGATATTACTTTACAAATAAGATTAAGAATATAAAGCGAGAAAGGTACTATTCTTGATCTTCACCATGAAGTAATGCCATAATTTCCTCATTTGAAAGTTTTTTCACATTGGTTACAATCATTTTCTCCCGTAGAAAATCACCATATTGATTGCATTCATCAATGAGCTCAGAAAATAGTGCTTGTATATCCATGTGCAAAGGAAGCAATAGTAGCATACTTGTATATTCATTTTTAAACTCTATGCTTTCAAAAACTCCTAGTGCAGCTTGAACAGCTATTTCAGTCTCCTTCCTTACAATATTTTGTTGAAAGGCTTGCAAAGGTTCAGGAATATGATTAAAAAATACGCAAAAATATCTAAGTAAAAGTCCTTGTCCCCCCAATCCTGTAGAGATAAAAACACCTGGATCATCCAGTAAGGTGGATTGAAGTAACATTCGAGATTGCTGTAGAGCTACGGTTGCCCATTTTTGTAAATCCCCCTCTTGTTTAGACATTTTTTCGATAGTACGATATACAGACACCTCATCAATTGTAGCCAATATAATCAGCATCTTCTTTTTAATATCAGTGCCTATCTTTTCGTCAAACAGGTCATTTATATTCTCCAAATACAATTTGGCAAGCTCTGCGTACTCTGCCGTTTGCTTACCAATAGATTTAGCTATAGTAAAATAATCTTTTTGAACCTCAACATCAACCTCTTCTTCTAAAATACTGAGATTATTACCAGCTATTGCTATTAAATCTTCAATATTGTCTATTTTATTATTTTTCACTCCCATCAACTTAGTCGCGTAATCCTAAATATCCTACAATAAAAAAAAGCTGCGAATCGCAGCTTTTTAATATCTCTAAAAGAAACTATGATTTGTGTCTGCGCTCGTCAGATACAGTTAATTTCTTTCTTCCTTTAGCTCTTCTTCTAGCTAGTACTGTTCTACCAGCTACAGTTGCCATTCTTTCTCTGAAACCATGCTTGTTTCTTCTCTTTGTGTTCGATGGTTGAAATGTCCGTTTCATTATAAGTTTTTTTTATCGTTATGTTCTCACTTTGGACTGCAAAAGTAGGGATTTTTTTCTTGACTACAAACAAATCTCATTTTTTTTACCAGAATAGATGCAACTATTTTTCAAATTTGAGCGTATTTTATTCATTGCCTGGTAATAAACATTAATCAACACTTGGCTAATTCATATTTATTCAATAACTTTAAACAAAATATCAAAACTATGAGACAGCTCAAAATAACCAAGCAAATTACCGGCCGCGACTCATATTCCATTGAGAAATATCTTCAAGAAATTGGGAAAATTAATATCCTTAAGCCTGAAGAGGAGGTTGAATTAGCAAAAAACATTCACAAAGGATGTTTTATTTCACGCGAAAAATTAGTTTTAAGTAATTTACGCTTTGTTGTTTCAGTTGCAAAACAATATCAAAATCAAGGATTAACATTAGAAGATTTAATCAATGAGGGAAATCTTGGCTTAATAAAAGCTGCAGAAGGTTTTGATGAAACGAAGGGATTTAAATTTATATCTTATGCCGTATGGTGGATTCGCCAATCTATATTGCAATCTATTGCCGAACACGCACGATTGATTCGCTTACCACTTAATAAAATTAGTGCCATTAATAAAGTTAACCGATGCTCTGTTGCATTAGAACAAGAATTTCAAAGAGATCCTACTGCTGACGAGATTGCTGAAAAAATGGATATCTCTGCTATAGAAGTTACAGAAAATTTAAAGATCGCAAATAAGCCCGTATCAATTGATGCACCTTTAACATCAGAAGAAGATTCTGTCACACTGAATGATATCTACTCTGAAAGTGAAACCATAAATAAAGGAACAGATTTTTCCCTTAATCAAGACTCACTGAAAAAAGACATTGAACGATTACTATCAGTACTTTCAGAACGAGAAGTCAATGTTTTAAGCATGTATTTCGGACTACATGATAATTTCCCCATGTCACTAGAAGAGATTGGAACAAAAATGAAATTAACTAGCGAAAGAGTCAGACAGGTGAAAACAAAAGCACTACGCAAATTAAAAGAGGTCAAGAATAATAAGCGCCTGAAAACCTATTTGTAGTCATGACTACCAGAAGGCGTTGTATAATGCTCCCCTTTTTTAGGATCAATAAGTCAATGTATTAAGTCAATATAAAATATTTGACAATATCAGAATTTATTTGACTTAACAAGTGGTCTGGTTTTGGGGTATATTATACCTCTCAAAGTGTACCTGTCCATCCCTTTTTAAGCAAAAATCACCCATTAAGATGTAAATAAAGAATATGTGATTTTGTAAACTCGAACTATTTTTGAAACAAACAGATATTGATAAGTCATTGATACAGAACACCTATAAAGCAAAAAGACCTGCATTTCTGCAAGTCTTTTCTTTTCCATGAAGAGCTGTTAATGAGATTTGAACTCACGACCTCTTCCTTACCAAGGAAGTGCTCTACCCCTGAGCTATAACAGCATAAAAGATATTTGATCTTCTCACTTCCTTTCTTTTGAGCCTCTTGTCGGATTCGAACCAACGACCCCGAGATTACAAATCACGTGCTCTGGCCAACTGAGCTAAAGAGGCTTATTTCTTTAAAATGGGTAAGCTTACTACGTCGCACCGCTACAACCACATACCCTTGCTGCCTTCCAACCCTGGGGGAGTCTGTAGGAGCTGGTCGCGTAGGACTTACCCGGCACAAAAGTACAAAAAATACTTTTCATACCAAATATTTTTGAGCTTTTTTGAAAAAAAATACACAGACTCAACCTAATAACCACACAATCAGCAATATATGACTCAAATAAACTATTCCTGCAAAAAGGAATAGAGTAAAAGTTAAAATTACATCGAAACGTAACCTAAGCCGAGTATTTTCGATATAAATACTAAGCTTAATTTATTAAAAGCAAAAAAAATTAACACATTTCAATATGCAAACATACACAGATAACAAAACTTTATCTCCAGAGACTGTATCTAAACTACTATTGCATCTAAATATTTCCTTATCATCTCATAATGATTTTTCAGAGAACATAACTCAAGCCCTAAAAACTATTGGAGAACTCAGTGGACATGACAAGATACATATTATTGAAATTCTTCAAGATATGACTTTCAAAGTGCAATATGAGTGGCATAATCAAAACATCGAATCTACACCACATAAATCGAAACAGTCAAAAATCATACATCACACTCCCCTAGAACAACAATTGCATCAACAAAATTATATTATTGTTCGCCAAGAAGGCAATACCAATGCGGAACTACAGACATTACTACAGGAACAACATTGCGTACAAATGCTATTGCTACCTCTATTTGAATCGGATAGATCGGAAGAGCACACGTCTGAACTCCAGTCACTCCGGAGAATCTC